>DUZK01000015.1 GCA_013349495.1 Deltaproteobacteria bacterium | reverse complement strand
GGAAAGGTCGACGGGGTTGTCAGGGCAAAGCGAAAACCTTACATTCCGGTAGTGTTGTCTCGTGAAGAAATCGATACAATTCTGACGAACCTTTCGCCTCCATATGATTTGGTGGTGAGACTGCTTTATGGATGCGGGCTTCGTCTTTTTGAATGCTTGAATCTTCGTGTTCAGTGTGTGAATTTCGATGCAGGTATCTTAACCGTCCATGACGGCAAAGGAAAAAAAGATCGAACCGTTCCACTGCCCCAAACGATTTTCCCGGACCTCCGGGCACACCTTGAATCGGTGAAAGACCTGCACCAGCGGGACCTGATTCGGGACTATGGCGGTGTGTTTCTGCCAAACGCGTTGGCGGAAAAATACAAAAATGCCCCAAGGGAGCTTATCTGGCAATGGTTATTTCCTGCCATACAACTGACCTATGTGGAGAAGACCGGGGAATACATGCGGTATCATCTCCACGAAACCCATGTGCAGAAGGCAATCAGGCCTGCGGTAAGGACGTCAAGAATTGCCAAGCGCGTCTCATCCCATACGTTTCGCCACAGCTTTGCCAGTCATTTGCTCCAGGCAAATTATGATATCCGGACGATCCAGGAATTACTCGGGCACAGTGATGTCAGAACAACAACAGCTTTCAATTGCTCCCCAGCGAAATTTTCAGGACAAAACATTCCGAATAACCCACCCATTTCATCCACAGTATAATCAAGAATTCGAAATCTATAGCATAAAGAAACCTCATGGTGAAAGCAGGGTTTATTTTTATAACCTACAACTGCGCATGGTGTCTGTTCCCATTAACTGGACAGACATAGAGTCCGCTGACCCATTTGTAAAGATTTCAGATGGGCGGGCCTTATTTCGTATCGAAGATTTACTTCGATTAGCCATCCTTATCAATGACATAAAAAGGCAGGGTCGCAATGAAAAGATATAAAGGCGACAACATCTGTAAAGTTAATTCCGCCGCAAATGTAAAGTTAATAATGCCGCATAAACTATACCATACTTCGCCATTCTTCGATAAATATGCAACTAACAGCTTTATAATAAATCATTTCACATTATTTCTCTTGACATCAACAATATTATGCGGCATAATTAATATATCAAAATGTGTTGCAAAAATCTTTCAAAAGGAAATTACCATGGCAAATTCCAAGAAAACGACCAACGATAAAATTGAACGATTAAAAAACTCAGGGACCCTCAACGCCCATCCGGAAAAAATTATCGATTCACTTTTTCTGGATGGTTCACTTGAATTTTTCGATCCGAATGATCTGGTTCAAGTAAAATACGAAATGCTTAGATCTGTTGAAAAAGAAGGTGATTCAATAAGCGATGCCGCAAAGAGATATGGATTCTCCCGTCCCTGTTTTTATCAAGCGCAATCTGGATTCAAAAAACATGGTATAGCCGGATTAATTCGAGGACGTCCCGGTCCCAAATCAGCCCACAAATTAAAAGATGAAATTATGCAGTTTATAGACAAGAGCATTAAACAAGGAGGACCTCTTCGTTCCAGAACACTTGCACCAAAAATAAAGGAACAATTTGGAATAGAAATTCATCCAAGAAGTATAGAGCGCGCGATGGTGCGAAAAAAAAAAGAGCTCACCAAAAAGAGAGGCAAATAAGCAGGAGTTTGCTTTTGCCGATGATATTGCTCTTCAGTATGAATTATTGCGATGCCAAGCTTTGGTTGATGATAGAGTATTAAGCCAAAAGGGTGTGGGCATAGGAATATTTATGAGCCAAGGGATAATAGGGTGGTCAAAAATATGTGGTCAATACAGTAAGACAAGAGATATTGCGCCAGATAAGACTATCGATCCACCACCCTTAAAACTTCGGTTCGAAATGCAATCGCAAATAAGAGGCATATTGGCAAATATGACTTTGCATCATCTAAAGGAAACGAATTTATGACGATGTCATCTAACAACGTCACTGCCGGTCATCTGAACAAAAATGCCTATCTGTATGTGCGACAGTCTACACTTAAACAAGTGTTGGAAAACACGGAAAGCACCAGAAGGCAATATGGCCTTCGTGACAGAGCGGTTGCCTTAGGATGGCCTCTTACTCAAGTAATTACCATTGACAATGATCTTGGTGAATCAGGTGCATCGATTGCAGATCGACAAGGCTTTCAAAAACTCATTTCGGAAGTCAGTTTGGGGCGGGCTGGTTTAATCATGGGACTTGAGGTATCGCGTTTAGCCAGAAATTCTGCGGACTGGCATCGGCTATTGGAGATTTGCGCGTTTACCGATACACTGATTTTGGATGAGGACGGAATATATGATCCCAGTCATTTTAATGATCGATTGCTTTTAGGTTTAAAGGGAACTATGAGTGAAGCTGAACTTCACATATTAAAGGCCCGTCTTAGAGGTGGTGTATTAAGCAAAGTTCGTCGAGGGCGGTTCAAAACTCGTCTTCCAATAGGATTTATTTATGATCAAAATGGCAATGTGGTTTTCGATCCTGATGGACAGGTTCAACAAACGATAAAGTTACTGTTTGATGTATTTCGACGGACAGGATCGGCGTTTGGAGTGGTAAAAGCGTTTTGGAAAGACCAAATCATTTTCCCCCGGCGTCCCTACAATGGACCGAACAAGGGGGAATTGTTATGGGATAAATTGGCTTATGGTCAGGTTCAGCGTATTTTAAAAAATCCCCGATATGCAGGCGCATATTACTATGGTCGTCAGAGGTCTCGAAAACACATGGACGGTTCGACATCTCAATATAAGGTTCCACGAGAAGAATGGATCGTCTTGATTCCAGATTCTCACCCTGGATATATCACTTGGGATGAATATGAAGAGAATATAAGACGTATGAAAGAAAACGCGACCGCCTATGGAAGTGATCAAAGAAAAACACCTCCCCGTGAAGGGCCATGCCTTTTGCAGGGGATAGCAATTTGCGGCAAATGCGGTAATCGGATGACCATTCGGTACAAATATCGTCGCCAGGGCAGAATGGATCCTGTATATCTATGTCAACGCAGTCGAACTGAGAGAGGGGAAGATAATTGCCAATATATACCAGGTGGTTGTATAGATAAAGCAATAGAAGAACTCATTTTGGAGACGGTGTCGCCCTTGAGCTTGGAAGTGGCCCTTGAAGTTCAGAAGGAATTGGAGAGCAGAGCTGTTGAGGCGGATCGGCTAAGGAAGCAACATGTGGAAAGGGCGGAATATGAAGCCAATTTAGCGAGAAGAAGATATGTACGGGTAGACCCTGACAAAGGTTAGTAGCAGATACGCTTGAAGCAGAATGGAATGAAAAGCTTCGTGAACAAAGACAAGCCCAAGAGCAATATGAGAAGAAGCGTCAGTCTGATTCTATTATTCTTACGGGTGAAGAGCAAACAAAAGTGCTTTCACTTGCATCCGACTTTCCCCAGCTATGGAAAGATCCAAAAACGCCACTACGAGAAAAAAAGAGAATGATTCGGCTTTTGATTGACGATGTGACCTTAACGAAAAATGATCAGATTATCGCCAATGTTCGATTTAAAGGAGGAGGTCAAAAGAGCCTCGTCATACCACTTCCCCCCAAAGGCTGGCAACATGCGCTGACAGATCCAAAAGTGGTGGAACTGGTTGGCGAACTTTTAAGCCATCATAATTATACCGAGATAGCAAACCTATTGAACAAAAGAGGATATAAATCAGGATCAGGTCATAAGTTTAATAGGAAATTGGTAGGAGGCATCCGGCGAAATTATAATTTAAAGACTCGATATGCAAGATTGCGAAATACAGGCAAGCTGACTGCCGAAGAAGTAGCAAACCTATTGGGTGTGACAATCCAGACAGTGAGGAAATGGGGGAAAACGGGAATAATCAGAACATATCCCTATAACGATCGAAATGGATGCCTTTACGAACATCCTGGCGTCAATTCGCCGCTGATGAAGAAAAGAGCATAACAAACTGAATATACATGAGGTTCCTGGGTAATGATCACTCAGGAAATCAAGAGGTGTAGTATGAAACATAGATCACCACCATGATATATACCCATGTATTGAACCGCGGCGGGAAAGGCGTGCTGAGCCCGGCAGATGCGTTGGCGTAAGGACCGGCGGTTGATTTTCAATCGAGATTGATTACAATATATTTACATTCAAACGATGGATGGATTTTATGCCTTACTACCTAACCCCCAAACAAGAACGAGCCCTTGAATATTTTGAACAGAAAATCAAGCAAACGGGCAGGGCGCCCAGTTTACGTCAGGCGGCCGCCGATCTCAAGATCAGCCACACGGCCGTTGCCCAGTTCATCCAGGCCCTGGAGGCCAAAGGGCTGCTGAAACGCAGCGGCAGGTACGGCAGAATTATCGAGCTGGTGCAACCGGACCGGATGCCGTCATCGGATGACAACTGGCGGAAGGTGCCCATTGTCGGAAAGATAAACGCAGGTCTTCCCCTTTTTGCCCAGCAGGAGTGGGACGGGGCCGTCATTGTCGACGGCAATATGTACAAACCGCCGAATCTGTTTGCCCTCAGAGTAAACGGCGATTCCATGAAAAATGCCGGCATCCTGGATAAGGACATCGTCATCTGCGAGCCGCGGCAGTATGCTCAGGACGGAGAGATCATCGTGGCCTTGATCAACAATGAAGAGGCAACGGTGAAGCGGTTTTTCTTAAAGAAAACCCATATCGAGCTTCGTCCTGAAAACAAAGCGTTTAAGACCGTGAAATACGAATTCGGGGAGATGATGATCCAGGGCAAGGTGGTCGGAGTTCAGCGCGGGCCGGATCAGTTCGCTTGATTTCATTTTGGTCGTAAACCTGTCTGAATATGTGCCGGCGCTTCACCGGTTTGTGTCGGACAGCTTTTTGATTTTCTTTTTTGCTTTGACCAGTTCATCCGTGGTGGTGCGCAGGCGGATGGATATGAATTCGGTGATGACCTGATACAGGATCAACAAAAAGCCGGCCCGTTCATCTTTCGAGCCCAATCGGTCCGTGGCCGAAGTATCCACTGCCAGGCATACGGTTTTCTCTTCTGCGGCGGCCGTGGCCGAGCGGGTGAGGCCGTCCAATACCCGCATTTCACCGAAGATCTCCCCCTCCTTCTCCATAATGCTGATGGGCACGCCTTCTTTGCGCACCCGGACCTTTCCGGCTAAAAGAAAATAGAGGTAGAAGTCTTCCGCTCCTTCTTCGATGATGGTTTCTCCGGGTCCGTATTCCCGGATTTTTGCGAGCCGAATAAGCTGCCTGAGTTTATCGGTTTCAAATTTCCGCAACGGGGTGAGGGACATCAACTTCTGGATGTTTTGGATATTATCTTTTAAGAATTTTGATTCGATCATGGTTAACCCTCAATTCGATTCCAGGCAATACTTTGAGAGGTTTTCATCAAATTCCACCGGATAGCATCCGTCAAAGCAGGCTTTGCAGAAATTATCTTCCGGGTCTTCGATGCCGGTTGATTCCAGCAACCCCGGAAGGCTCAGATAGTGTAAAGAATCCAACCCCAGGTAGTCGGATAGTTCCTGAACGGACATTTGTGAAGCGATCAACTCTTCGGTTGTGGGAAAATCGATACCGTAATGACAGGGGAAACGGTGGGGAGGGCCTGCCACCCGCATATGCACGCGATTGACCCCCAGCTCTCTCAATGTCTTTACGCGGGTTTTGGCTGTGGTCCCGCGGATGATGGAATCTTCGATGATGATAATGTCTTTGCCTTTCAGCAGCTCTCTGATGGGATTCAATTTAATGCGTACGCCGAAATCCCGCATGCTCTGTGTGGGCTGGATAAACGTTCTTCCCACATAGTGATTCCGGATCATTCCGGTTTCAAAAGGGATGCCCGAAGCTTCGGAATAACCCAACGCCGCATACGTGCCGGAATCCGGAAACGGCATCACCAGATCGGCATCCACCGGGGCTTCCTGGGCCAGGCGACGCCCGTGGGCTTTTCGCGTTAGATAAACATTCTTTCCATATATGGTGCTGTCCGGTCGTGCAAAATAGATGAATTCGAATATGCAGAAGGCTCTTCTTTCCGGTTTTGGCGGCATAATGCTTTTGATACCGTCTTCTCCGATGATGACGATTTCTCCGGGGTCGAGTTCCCGGACGAATTCCGCCTGAAGCAGATCGAGTGCACAGGTTTCGGATGCCAGAACATAGTTGCCGTTCAATCTCCCCAGGCAGAGCGGGCGAAATCCATGCGGGTCCTTGATTCCGATGACCTCGCCTTTGCCGGTGAGCATGACATAAGAAAAGGCCCCTTTAATCCTGGATACGGCCGCGGTCAGTGCTCCTTCGAAACCATGGGGAAGGCTTTTCACAAAGAGATGCAAAAAGATTTCGGTATCCATGGTGGTTTGAAAAATAGAACCCGCAGACTCCAGTTCATTTTTGAGGGTGTGTGCATTGACCAGGTTTCCGTTAAGGGCCACTGCATATGATTTTTTCTTGTGATAAACGACAAAGGGTTGGGCATTTGAGAGTATGGAGCTTCCGGTGGTGGAATACCGTACGTGACCGATGGCGCTCCCGCCGCCGAGCTGCTCCAGATGATTCATGCTGAACACATCCGATACCAGTCCCATTCCTTTGTGGGACACGATGCCGTTATCCCTGAATACGGAGATGCCCGCACTTTCCTGTCCCCTGTGCTGAAGGGCGTAGAGTCCGAAATAGGTAAGTTTGGCCGCTTCCGGGTGGTGGTAGATCCCGAACAGACCGCATGATTCGCGAGGGTGGTTATTGTAATTCATAGATTTCTTTCATTTTATCCAATTTCCCCGCCGAGGCGGGATCTCCGCTTCGCTCCGGCCAGCATCAAGCATCGAGTATCCAGTATCAACTATTATGATACTCCTGCAGGGTTTTCACGGACAGTTTTCCGGTTTTAAGGGCCGCGATCCCTTTGCACATGGCCATTGCTCCTGCGGTTGTGGTCGCATAAGGAATGCTGAATTTAATGGCAGCCCTTCGAATCATATATCCGTCCCGCACGGGTCCGGGTTCCGCCCCGGATGCCGTGTTGATAATAAACTGGATTTCCCTGTTCTTGATGGCATCCACCACATCAGGGCGTCCGGCCGACACCTTTTTGATCATTTCGTTTCGGATCCCGTCGGCGCTTAAAAAGTCCGATGTGCCCCGGGTTGCCAGTATCTTAAATTCCATCTCCTCGAAAAGCCTTGCGATGGGCAGCACCCTTTTCTTGTCCGGGTCTGCAACGCTGATAAAAACGGTACCGAATAACGGCAGTTTCTGTCCCGCACCCAACTGTGCCTTTGCATAAGCAGGTCCGAATTCGGCATCAATCCCCATGACCTCTCCGGTGGACTTCATCTCCGGTCCCAGCAGGGTGTCCACATTGGGAAACCGGTCAAACGGAAGGACCGCTTCTTTTACGGAGATATGCCGGGGGATCACTTCCTTCTCCAGTCCGAGTTCCTTGAGGGTTTTACCCAGCATGACTTTGGTCGCCAGTTTTGCCAGAGGTATGCCGGTGGCTTTGCTGACAAACGGGATGGTTCGGGATGCCCTGGGATTCACTTCCAGTACATATAACTGTTTGTCTTTGATGGCATACTGAACGTTCATGAGACCGATGACCTTTAGTTCCGATGCCATTGCCTTGGTGGCCGTTTTAATTTCCTCCATGCTCCTGTTATCGATATCGTACGGCGGAAGCACACAGGCCGAATCGCCGGAATGAACGCCGGCAGCTTCGATATGTTCCATGATGCCTCCGATAACGGTGCTGTCACCGTCCGATATGGCATCCACATCGACTTCAAGCGCATCTTCCAGAAATTTGTCGATGAGAACCGGATGCTCCGGTGAGGCCAGGATTGCAAGCTGCGTAAAACTTTCAAGCTCTTTCGGGTCATAAACGATTCTCATGGCCCGACCTCCCAGCACATACGACGGACGAACGATTACGGGATATCCAATCTCCCGGGCAACAGCCATGGCCTCCTCCACCGACGTGGCTGTTCCGTTTGCCGGTTGTAACAGGTTGAGTTTTTTCAACATCGCCTGAAACTGTTCTCTGTTTTCAGCGCGATCGATGCTTTCGGGTTGGGTACCGAGGATCGGTACCCCTGCTTTGGCCAGCGGAACCGATAGATTCAGCGGTGTCTGCCCGCCGAACTGAACGATTACCCCGAACGGTTTCTCGGTTTCCACAATATGGAGGACATCTTCCTTTGTCAGCGGTTCAAAATAAAGCTTGTCCGAGGTGTCATAGTCGGTGCTCACTGTTTCCGGGTTGCTGTTGACCATGATGCTTTCCACTCCCTCCTCCCTGAGGGCAAAGGAGGCATGGACACAGCAGTAGTCAAATTCGATTCCCTGCCCGATCCGGTTGGGACCGCCGCCAAGAATCATCACTTTTTTCTTGTCCGACACCCGGGCTTCATTTTCCAATTCATAGGTGGAGTAGTAGTAGGGGGTGGCCGCCCGAAATTCCGCCGCACAGGTATCCACCAGTTTATATACCGGCCGGATATCATGTTCGATTCGCAGCGTTTTTATTTTATCTTCTTTAGTACCGGTGAGATGGGCCAGTTGAACATCCGAAAACCCCCAGGATTTTGCCTTGCGCAGGAGTTCCTCCGGAACGGGGCCGACAACCGCTTTAATGGTTTGTTCCAGTTCGATGATTTGATTCAGCTGAAATATGAACCAGGGGTCTATGCTGGTGAGTTCATAGATAAAATCGATGGACATCCCTGCCGTCAGGGCGGCTCGAATATAGAAAATTCTCTGAGAATTAGGAGTCGCCAGCTTTTGCTCTATTTCCGACATGGAGACAGCGACGATATCTTTTCCATCACATCCCAGTCCATACCGGCCGATCTCCAGCGATCGAAGTCCCTTTTGAAGGGCTTCTTTAAAGGTTCTGCCGATGGCCATGGTTTCTCCGACCGATTTCATGGCCGTCGTCAGAAAATCGTCTGTTTCCGGAAACTTTTCAAAGGTCCAGCGCGGAATTTTGACCACGCAATAATCGAGGGTCGGTTCAAACGAGGCCAGGGTCTCTCCGGTTATATCATTGGGGATTTCATCCAGCGTATATCCGACGGCCAGCTTGGCTGCAATTTTTGCGATGGGAAATCCGGTTGCCTTTGAAGCCAGGGCAGAGCTTCGGGATACCCGTGGATTCATCTCCACCACAATCATTTCACCTGTGTCCGGGTGGATGGCAAACTGCACATTGGACCCTCCGGTGTCCACACCGATTTCCCGCATGATATCGATGGATGCCGTTCGCATGAGCTGGTATTCCCTGTCGCTGAGGGTCTGGGCCGGGGCAACGGTAATGCTGTCTCCGGTATGAATTCCCATCGGATCCATATTTTCAATGGAGCAGATAATCACCACATTGTCATTGTGATCCCTCATCACCTCCAATTCGTACTCTTTCCAGCCCAAAACCGACTGCTCCAGCATGACCTGGTTGGTGAGGCTGGCATCCAGCCCGGATTTAGCGATTTCCGAAAGATCGTTGGCATTGTAAGCCACACCGCCGCCGGTCCCACCCAGGGTATAGCTGGGACGGACGATGATCGGGTATCCGATTTGGTCTGCAACGGTCCATACTTCTTCCATGGATCGGGCAAACCCGCTGTCCGGAATACGGAGTCCGATCCGTTCCATGGCTTCGCGGAACCGGTCTCTTTCTTCCGCTTTTCGAATGGAATCTATTGAGGCACCGATGATTTCCACACCGTATTGTTCCAGTACTCCCATCTTCGCGACTTCAACGGCGGTGTTGAGTCCGGTTTGGCCGCCCATTGTGGGGAGCAGCGCATCCGGACGTTCCCTTTCCACGATTTTTGCTACGATTTCCGGAGTGACGGGCTCAATGTAGGTGCGGTCCGCCATTTCGGGATCCGTCATGATGGTGGCAGGATTACTGTTGACCAGAATAACGTGGTAGTTTTCTTCTTTAAGCGCTTTGCACGCCTGTGTGCCTGAATAATCGAATTCGCATGCCTGGCTGATGATGATGGGTCCGGCACCGATGATCAGAATTTTATTGATATCCGTCCGCTTCGGCATAAATCAGATCACCTCGGTAGTATGGGAGATTCTTTTTTTTATCGGACAAGTGATCACAGGTTATGAGTTCCTTAATATTCATCAATATTCATTTCTGTGCGCTTCGGTAAAATATCAAAACACAAGCACCAAATGTTAAAATCTCAAATAACAAGCACCCCGCCAGAAAGACGGCGGGCAAGCAAATCACAAACAAATTTCAAATTCCAATATTCAATGACCAAAACCGTTATGATATGTTCGTTTTTCGATATCTTGAGCATGTTTGGGATTTTGAATTTCGGTCATTGGATATTATTTATTATTTGCGATTTGTTATTTGGAATTTACGGTCTATATGCGTTAATCTACTTTCCATTGAATCCGTTAGTATATTCAGATTTCTATCTTGCCTTCCGCGCTAACGTTTCTTCATCATTTTTACAAAATTGTCAAAGAGATACCTCGCATCGTGGGGGCCGGGCGATGCTTCGGGATGGTACTGAACAGCAAAAACGGGAAGGTTTCGATGTCGAAATCCTTCCAGGGTATTATCATTCAAATTGATATGTGTGACTTCGATGTCGTTTTCGTCAAGGGTGTCGATATCTACGGCAAATCCGTGATTTTGGGAAGTGATCTCCACACGGCCGGTAAGCAGGTTTTTGACCGGTTGGTTGGCGCCTCGGTGGCCGAATTTTAATTTGTAGGTCTTGCCTCCCAGGGCAATGCCAAGCAGTTGTATGCCCAGACAGATACCGAAAATGGGACGATAGCCCACAAGGGATTGAATGGTTTTTACGGCATAGGCCACGGGCTCCGGATCACCGGGGCCATTGGAAAGAAAGATGCCGTCCGGTGTCATGGCCTTGACCGTATCTGCTGGTGTTCCGGCGGGCACCACGACCACTTCGCATCCTGTATGCTCAAGGCAGCGCAGGATATTGTATTTGATGCCGTAGTCGAATGCCACCACGGAAAATTTATCTTTCGGGTGGCGCCAGATATTTTGATCCAGCGGTGCATCGTTATCCATGAATACCGGTTTTCCGTCGTGCCAGCAGTAGGCTGCTTTTGTGGTCACGACACTGGCCAGATCCTGTCCGTTCATGCCGGGAATTTCATTTGCTTTTTTTACCAGTGCTTCCGGTTCGAGATTATGGGTGGATACAAAAGCCCGCATGGCGCCGCCCGTTCGGATGTGCCGGGTTATTGCCCGGGTATCCAGATCTTCAACTCCGAGTATGCCGTGCTTGCCAAGGTAGTCGGCAAGGGTTCCGGTGGATCGATAATTGGATGGAAAACTCTGATATTCTTTCATCAGAAAAGCGGCCACCTGGATCCGATCGGATTCGATGTCTTCCAGGTTTACCCCGTAATTTCCGATCAGGGGATAGGTCATGGTCACCATTTGCCCCCGATACGAGGGGTCGGTCAAGACCTCCTGATAGCCGGTCATGCTGGTGTTGAATACGATTTCCGCACCCACCTCTCCGGGGCCGGTAAAAGACCGGCAATGAAAGGTTCTCCCGTCTTCCAATGCTAATAAGGCTTTCATGCTATATACAGTTCAGAGTTCAGGGTCCAGAGTTCAGTTCTCGAGCACTGTTAATCCCTGACACCTGACACCCGAAACCTGAAATCCCTTAACAATCATCAACTGGTGAATTTTCGACCAAATTCCAAACGCCGCAGGGACATGCGCCGGCACAGAACCCGCATCCGATGCAACGATCTTCATCCACAATATATTCATATTCGCCGTCTGTCGGCTCAATCTTACTGATGGCCGATTCCGGACAAATGGACACGCACAGTCCGCAGTCTCGACAGGCGCCGCACGATGAGCATTGGGACCCGCAATGATCCAGATCTTCGTAAACGGCTATCCTGGGATCGAAGTATTCCAGGTTGACCCGGTCCCGGTCGATCATCTGCGGGACCCTAACGGTGGGCAGCTTTCCATCCAGCATGTCGGCAATGGCTTCGGCAGCTTTCCTTCCGGAGCCGATGGCGTCTGTGAGAAGTCCCGGTTTGACTACATCGCCGGTTGCGAAAATTTTAGGATCCGAGGTTTGATAGTATTCGTTGACCTTGATAAACCCGCCTTGGGTTTCGATATAGTCCGGCAGAAACGCCAGATCCGGTTTGTCTCCAACCGAAAGGATCACCGTGTCTGCGGGAATCACCTCACCGGTGGTCAACACCACCCCTTCATCGGTGATCTCCCTGGTAAAATCGGGCCATCTGAATTTCGCACCGATAGCTTCAGCCGCGTCTCTTTCTTTCCCGAATGATGCGGGCTCTTGAATATCCAGCAGGATGATTTCCTCAGCTCCCAGCCGATGGGCTTCGGTTGCCGCGTCACAACCGACATTTCCGGCACCGATAACCACCACCTGTTTGCCGGGTTTAACGTTATCGCCTTTAGCCTGCACAAGAAATTGAGACGCCGGGATCATTCGTTCGCCGCCGGGTATCGGCAGAATGATCGGCTTTTGCGCTCCAACGGCGATGACCAGAAAATCAAAATCTTCTTTGATCCGCTCAAGTTCCTGCTGGGATATGCCTTGCTGGAGGTGCACATGGGGGATGATTTCCTGGATTCGTTTCATCTCAGCCGAAATCACTTCCTTGGGGATCCGGCTGTCCGGTATCACCGACGATATTTTCCCCCCCAGAGCCTTGGCCATATCGTAAATCACGGCTTCATGCCCGCTTTGCCGAAGCTTCCAGGCTGTGGAGATACCTCCCGGACCGCCGCCGATGACGGCGATCCGCTTTCCGCTAAGCGGCGGAAGGTCGGATATGGATGCATCGATGCTGGCCTTACCGAGAATGGTGACATCCACAGGCGCGATGCCGGATGACTGTCGAGTGCAGGCCTGCATGCATAGGTTGGGGCAGAGATACCCGCAGACGGTTGCTGGAAAGGGGGTGTAGGACAGGGCCAAATCCACGGCTTCATCAACCCGTCCTTCCCGGATGAGGCGCCACCGGTCGTGTACCGGAATACCGGTGGGGCAGGTCGCTTCACACGGCGGAGCATACAGCCGGTTTTCCCACACCGGAACAAATCGTCTCAAAAATCCCGTGGTAATGACCGGAATCGGACTCCGGTCGAGGGTTGTCAGATCGCCGATGAGACCGCCTTTCCCCAGTTCGCCGTCCCACACTTCCTGCCTGAAGGAGCTCATGGACCGTCTTCCTGCTGAAATCCGTTCATGGGGACTTCGCGCCACCAGAAGTTGCCACGCTTCCGGGTCGGTGACCTCTCTTACAAGATCCGGCCGGCCGATATTTCTTAGAAAGGACCGGAGATTTTTCTCCAGCCAATTCCAGTCTTCTTCCCCGATGGGGATTTGTCGGGCATCGTTCCGGCTGAATCCGGTATGGGGGCCCCGAAAAAATACCTTCCCCCCGACCATTCCCACCAAGGGCCGATACCCCAACACATTGTCCGCATCTTGAGGATTGACGCCACAGATCACGGCAATGCCGCCGGCCATAAATTCACCGAAATAGTCTCCGACCGAGCCCAAGACCCACAGTTCGGGAGGGTCGAATCGCGGGTTTTGCTTGGTCATTGTCATTGCCCGGGAGCCGGTGTTACCGGCGACAAATATCTTACCCTGGGCCATTGCGTTGCCCGTGCCGTTTGCAGCATTTCCATGAACGATGACCTGGGCTCCGGCATTCAACCATCCGAGATCATCCGAGGCAGGGCCCATTACCTCGATTTTGGTTCCGGGAAATCCCATGGAACCCACTCGTTGGCCGGAGTGGCCTTCAATTCGGATATATATGGTTTCATCCCCATCGGTCCAAAGACGGCCGCCGATGCCGTGCTGGCCAAAGGCTTGGATTTTCAGTTCCCGATATCCCCGATGAACGGCGTCCTGAAGCTTTTCCTCCAACAACCGGGATTCTATGCGATCACCGTCTTTCTTTCCGGAGATGATATAGTAATGTTTGTTGTCCATTCACGATTTCCTAACCCGGATAAACCGGAAATAACAAATAACAAATCGCAAATTACAAATAATATCCAATGACCAAAATCACAAATTCAAAACATTTACATGATCTCCGAGAACAAACATTCTAAACCTGTTTGGGTTATTGGATATTGGAATTTGAGATTTGTTTGTGATTTGCTTGCCCGCCGTCTTTCTGGCGGGGTGCTTGTGTATTGTTTTTTGCATAAAATACATAGAAATAACAATTAAGACTCTACGCCTAACTAAATGGATATGCGATTCCGAATCACGAATCCGGTGTCGCTAACCCCATCGGCTCTATACTACATATTTAATTTTCAGCCGTTCGGCGGCATGATGGTCATCGATACCCAAAGCGTCCGACATGCCGATGGGAAGCGATGTGGATCTTCCCAACGGTGCGACGATTTTTTTCAGCTCCGTATCAAAACTCAAATAGAGATCCACAACCCTCTGGGCAACGTCTTCTGCATCGAGCCTCCGGTACAGTCGAGGATCCTGAGACGTAATACCCTTGGGACATAAACCGATGTTGCAGATATTGCATCTGTCGGCTTCCGACCCCAGGCATCCGGCTGCCGCCTGCATGACATATTTTCCGATCTGAATACCGCTGGCGCCCAGCATGATTAGGGCAGCCGCGTTTGCAGCCAGGTTTCCACTCTTTCCGACACCTCCGCCGGCAAACAGCGGAACTTCGTTCTGCATCCCCAATGTCACAAGGGTATTGTATGCATCACGGATGTTGCTTGCAATGGGATGCCCCATGTGATCCATGGAGATGTTATAGGCCGCTCCCGTACCGCCGTCTTCTCCGTCGATGGCCAATCCGGCAGCATACGGATTGCGTGTCAAATTGTTCAACACGGCAAGGGCGGTGGAGGTTCCGGAGATTTTGGGATAGACCGGAACCCGAAATCCCCACGCCATGTACATGGATTGAATCATCTTGGCCACCGACTCTTCGATGGAATATTGGGTTTGATGGGTCGGTGGACTGGGCAGGTTGACACCGGTGGGAACCCCCCGAATGGCCGCAATGAGCTTATTGACCTTGTACCACATGAGGAGTCCACCGTCTCCCGGTTTCGCTCCCTGGCCATACTTGATTTCAATGGCACAAGGATCTTCTTTCATTTCGGGTATGGCATGGATAATTTCATCCCATCCGAAATAGCCGCTGGCAATTTGCAGTATGACGTATTTCAAGAACCGGCTCCGGAGCATCCTCGGCGGGCATCCACCCTCGCCGGTGGCCATTCGCACCGGCATGCCGAGTTCTTCGTTCAGAAAGGCGACTCCCATTTGAAGTCCTTCCCACATGGTGGGAGAAAGCGCACCGAATGACATGGAGCCGATGATCAGAGGATAGATTTCTCTCACCGGAGGAATCCATCCGTTTTCTCTCAGTAATTCAAGGTTTTTCTCGGGCGGGAGAACCCTTCCCAAAAGTGTTCGAAGCTCGAACTCATGTCGGCCGGCATCCAGTGCCGGGTCCGTCAGCATGGATATCCGGATGAATTTTATCCTGTCCAGAATAGTGCCCGGAGCGTTTCGCCGCCCGCCTCTTCGCCGGGGTTGACCGCCTCGGTTGATATGGAATCGAAGCTTGTCGGCTTCGTCGCTTCTTGCCGGAGTGATGGCATCATTGGGGCAGGTTAAATTGCACATGGCGCAACCGACGCAGGCATAAGCCGGGTCGGTTTTTTGCCGGATGCCGTGATACACGGTAAAGACGTTTTCAGGGCTTTCGGTAAGGTTGAGTGTGGTTTGAACGATTCGTTTGCGAAATACACCCAACTCAATGGCGTTGACCGGGCAGACCGCCGTACAGCGTCCGCAAAGCGTGCATTTTTCCTTACTCCAAAGGATCTGCCAGGGGAGATCCTTAACGCTTAGTGTGGAAGGGGTAACGACTCTGCTTGGGAACATATTTTTACCTCCTGCCGGTTCGGACCGACAATGGCTGTATCTATGTGCATGGGCTGAAAGTCTTTGCTTTTGTCCCGACTGGGTATGGCCGCATCGAGACCGCAGATTTCCGAAGAGAATGCATACATGCCCGGTCTTCCTCCCACCACTCCGGGTCTGAGCTTCTTTCGATCCTGAGCCATAAAAAGGGAATGGTCGGGAAGACATCCGATGATGCAATTGGGCCCGTCAATGGTGAGCTTGCGGCACGACTGCTTCAGTTGTTTCAACAGTTGCCCGTCGGGATGTCCGACGATGGCGTCATCCTGCAGAGGTGTAATGATGTGTTTATACGCCTCAATCCCCAATCCGAGATTATGCAATGTATAGTGCAGGATATGGGTGAAGACTTCCGAATCGGATTCATAACCGGTATATCCCGGAAAACCCCGGGAAAGCAGGTATTCTTTTATGGGCACAAATGCTGTATTTTCTCCGTTGGTCATTGTTGAATACCCATGAACGAAAAACGGGTGACAGGCATAGAGGGTAATGGCGTAATTGGTATTCTGCCGCCCCTGGGCCATGATGACCCGGGCCCGAAGATCATCCCGATCCAGTTTCAGGTGGTGGGCCACTTTCATGGGGTCGCCGATTTCCTTGATCATGATCACATCGGGCCAGAAGGAAAACACGATCATATCATGTTTTTCTTCACCCATTGCCCGAAGGGTGAGACGAATCTCAACCAGCTTGGCAAAGAGTTCGTCCTGGCTCTTTTCTTCCCATTCTTCAGGATATTCATAAGCGCGGACAAGGTAGATATCTCTTTTCGGAACCCCCGGCGGCGGTATCTTCGGGACCTTTATGGTCAGTTTGTATTTGGTCATGAAGCCGATGTTCATCATATACGCATCCAGGCGCCGGAGGCCTTCCTCGCTGAAGACGCCTGAAAGTATGGGGGCGTCTTTGATGCTGTCAAAAGGCCCTCCCAAGTCTCTAAGAAAAATGCCGACACCGGAACCGTCGTGTCCTTCCCGCATGACATCCAACGCATTGATGGCTGCCATGGGCGACAGGGGTTCTTCGCTTGTAATTGCGATCAAACGGCACATTTTATCTCTCCTAATTCTTACAATTATGTAGAGGATTGACCCGAAATGGTGAAAAAAGAATTATAGCAAATTTTAGGCCATTGTAACAAATCGATTCTTCAACCGGCGGGTAAACTGTGGCGGGTATGCCATCACCATAAAATAAACCTTTTTATTCTTTCCATGATTTGAGATATTGCAGGCGGGTTAGCGCCGCAATTCGGTATTAAATTTATGGCTTTATATCAAATTTAATCAAAAAAAGCCACGTCATAATTATTCTTCACCAGAAGATGGATATGGAATCAATACAGCGACTACCGGAATCCTTGAGCAAAGAGATAGAAGAGACATGGGGCGCATTCTCCACTGCTGCCGATGCAGCGATGATTCATATTCCCGACGATCCTGCATTTCAATCGGAAATGAAACGGGTTTGGGCCTTTAGTGAATTCGTTTCCAAATGCTGTATTAGTGATCCGGCCATGATTGTAGACCTATACGAATCCGGCGATCTTCGGAGAAGATATCCGGAGGATGAATTCGAAACCCGATTTTTAAATTGTCTGATCGGAGTGGATACAGAAGAGGTATTGAATCGTGAAATCCGCCGGCTAAGGAAACGGGAGATGGTTAGAATCGCATGGCGGGATCTTGCCGGTCTCTCCGATGTCTCTGAAACCATGATGGAGCTTTCCTCGTTTGCAGACACCTGTATCTCCTATGTGCTGGATAAGCTGTACCAATGGCAGTGTGAAGCATCCGGTGTTCCCATGAGTGCGGGTGGGATGCAGCAGTTTATCGTCGTGATCGGTATGGGAAAATTGGGCGGGAACGAGCTTAATTTTTCTTCCGATGTCGATCTTGTCTTTGCATACCCCGAAGCCGGGGTCACGGAAAAAGGCAGCCCTTCGATTCAGAATGAAGAGTTCTTCGTACGATTATGCAGAAAGCTGATTAAAACGATCGGTTCATCGCCGGTGGAAGGTTTGCTTTTTAGGGTCGACACACGGCTGCGTCCATACGGAGAAAGCGGTCCCATCGTCATGAGTTTCGACAACATGGTCCGATATTATGAAATGCAGGGCCGGGAGTGGGAAAGGTATGCGTGGATAAAAGGACGAGTGGTTGCCGGGGACAAGGCTGCTGGCCGACAACTGCTTCAACGCCTGAAACCTTTTGTATATAGGAGATACCTGGATTATGGCGCTTTCGACTCGTTGCGTGAGATGAAACAGATGATCTCCCGCGAGGTCAAGCGTAAGGGTTATGAAGATAATATTAAACTGGGGCCGGGGGGTATCCGTGAAGTCGAGTTTTTCGGCCAGATTTTTCAGCTTATTCGAGGTGGAGTCGTACCGTCTCTTCAAGAGCGTCGAATTCAGCGGGTTCTCCGAACCCTTGCACGGGAAGACTACATTCCCCGCAAGGTGCTGGAGGAGCTTGAGGCAGCCTACATATTTCTTAGAAGAACTGAAAATCGGCTTCAGGAATTTTCGGACCGGCAGACCCATTCCCTTCCCCGTGAATCTTTGGAGCGGTATCGTCTTGCCCTTTCAATGGGCTATTCGGATTGGGAATCGTATGCCTCGGATCTCACTTTACACATGCAGCGGGTTCATCGTCATTTCGATACCCTGTTGGAGACCAAAGATGCTAAACCGACTGAAGAGGAGGAAATAGCGCCATACCAGGATATCTGGTCGGAATCCACCCCGCTGCCGCGAAAGAAAGAATTGCTTTCGGACATGGGGTTTAATTCGGTTGATCAGATCATCGGTCTTTTGGATCACCTTAAGTCGGATACCGCTATCCATGGCATGAGTCTTGACGGGCGGAAACGGCTGGATCGATTGATGCCCATGATATTGAGACAGGCTAGAGAAAGCAAAGATACGGCTCACACCCTAAACCGGATCGTCGATCTCATTCGAACCGTTCAGCGCCGAACCAACTATCTGGCATTATTGCTGGAAAATCCCGCTGCACTGGAGCATCTTATAAAACTGACGAATGCAAGCCCCTGGATCATCTCTTTTTTGACAAAACACCCGGTTTTATTGGACGAATTGCTGGATCCCCGCACCCTTTATGTTCCCCCAAAGCGATCGGAAATGGAAGCCGACCTGAAAGAGAAGATGGTTTACATTCCGGAGCGCGACCTTGAATATCAGATCGAAGATCTCTGTGTGTTTAAACAGGTAAACACCCTTCGAGTCGCCGCAGCCGACATTACCGGTGTGCTGCCGTTGATGAGGGTCAGCGATCATCTGTCCGACCTTGCCGAAACCATTTTGTCTGAAGTCATCGAATTGGCATGGACACATCTTGTTAAGCGGCATGGCGAACCAAAGAGCAGATTGAATAAAATGGACTGTGGGAAAGGATTTGCCGTGATCGCTTACGGCAAGCTTGGAGGGCTTGAACTGGGATACGATTCGGATCTGGATCTTGTCTTTTTACATGCCGGTACCGAGGGAGAAACAGAAGGGGGGGCACGTCCCGTTGACAATGCTCAGTTTTTTGCCCGGCTGGGACAACGGGTCGTTCACTTTCTGACCACCCACACCGCTGCCGGTTATCTGTATGAGACCGATATGCGATTAAGGCCAAGCGGGGGTTCCGGACCGCTGGTGAGTCATATAAAAGGCTTCGAGGCCTATCAGACTCATGAGGCATGGACGTGGGAACATCAGGCCCTTGCCCGGGCAAGAACGGTTTTTGGAGATCCGCTTCTTATAGATCACTTCAATGAAATCCGCCGGAAAATTCTTACCCGTTTTAGAAATGAAAGCCGGTTGCGAAAAGATGTACTCAGTATGCGAGAGCGACTGAGAAAGGGAATGCTTAAGGCAACGCCGGGGATGTTCGATCTCAGACAGGATCGGGGCGGCATGGTGGATATAGAATTTTTGGTTCAGTTTCTTCTGCTTTCAAACGCGCATCAATACGATGAACTGACAACCTGGACCGATAATGTGAGAATCTTAAAAACCTTATCCGATGTCGGGGTGATTGATGATAACACCGCACACCTGTTGCGGGATGCGTATCTCATTTTTCGGTCTGCGCTTCACCGTCTAAGTCTTAAAGAGCAACCGGCTCTGGTTCCGGACACCCAATTTGGAAGCCTGCGTGATAAGATTATCGATATATGGCATCATTATATGGCCGAATAGATCCGTGCGACTCAGGTCGAAGTTTATATATTACAATATTGTAATATAACGGGATCTCATTTTACAAATTTGTAAAGCTGATTTCAATTTGAAATAGATTGTTATTTTAAATGTTCTTTTCTGGTTATCCAGAAAGTCCAGGTTAAGGCGATTCGGCGCCGAAGGCAACCCGCTTCGCAGACGCATGAAACTCGCACATAAGGGGGCGTAACACCGAACAGAGCATCGACTTAACCAAAGCATCCCGTTAAATAACAAATCGTTATGGCTTATAGAAGCGCATTCAAGCTGTTCGATGCAACGCCCCCTAATGCACTCAAACAGTCATACTGCTGCGAATCGGCTCACCTTCATCGCCTATTCCACAAATCAACTTGGCTTTTGTAGATAACCAGGTATGCTTTTTTATCAGCGTGGTGTCCTATGAGCTGTCTGAAAAATGTACTGGCATGCCTATTGCTTTTGGATTTGAATGAACAGGAAACTATCAAGTTTGTCGAATAAAACAATCATGCTGTATAAGCCGAGGATCAACAGCTTTGCCCGAAACCGCCTCATCGATTAATCCGTTTAGCACCATCGAATCGATCAGAGAGTTGAGAGAGTCTCTCATATCCGATTACATCAATGGAAAAAGAGAGGATTTCCTCCGTCAGCATACGCAACTGCTGGATCATTATTTTTTAGAACAATTTGCATCCAGCAAGGTCGGGCCGGAGATCGGTATTATTCAAAATCCCTTTGCCATTGTCGCTTTGGGAGGATACGGGCGAGGGGAACAATGCATCCATTCGGATGTGGATCTACTCATTCTTTTCCAAAAGAAAGTACCTAGAGCGGCAGACGGATTGATCAAGGAGGTTGTCTATCCGCTTTGGGATCTCGGTCTTGAAGTCGGGTATGCCATCCGTTCTTTGAAGGAATGTATTCGGTTGGCCGGGAAAGATTTTGAAGTATTAACCTCACTTCTGGATGCCCGGTTCGTTTGTGGGATGTCGCAGGCATACACGGAACTGGTTTCGGAAATCAGAGAAAGCCTTATTCAAAAGAAATCAGATGACCTGATCCATTGGTTGTTTGATAGAAATGAAGATCGCCACCTGCATTTTGGAGATTCTTCCTATCTCCTTGAGCCGAATTTAAAGGATGGTCAGGGCGGGCTTCGAGATTATCATACCATGCTCTGGCTTGCCCGGATTTTATCAAACCTCAAGGAGCCGAGAGATTTGGAGTATGAGGGTTATGTGACCCACGAGGAGTTTCAGACGCTTCAAAGAGCGATTTCTTTTATTTGGCGGGTGAGAAATCTGCTTCACCATTTAACCCGAAGAAAATGCGACCAGCTCTATTTCGAGCATCAAACCCAGGTTGCCGATTTGCTCAAATTCAAGCCGGTTAACGGCCTGCAGCCGGTGGAGCAATTTCTGGGCATTCTTCACGGGCATATGGAATTTATAAAACAACAGCACCGGATGTTTCTCCACGATCTCGGGCTCATCCGGAAATTCCGGCCGGAAAGGCGAACCTCCAAATCATCAAAGATCAAAGATCTCCTGGTGGACAAGGGAACGCTTAATTTCACTTCATCTAAAAAAATCATAAAATCGCCGGAACTTCTCATGGAAATATTTCATGAAAGTGCGCGTTTAAAGGTGCCTTTGGGTGGAGAGGCAAAACGTCTGGTTCGAGAATTTTCTTACCTGATCGATGATGATTTTAGGAATTCACCCCGTGTGGTTAAAGCATTCGAAAAAGTACTGCAAATCCAGGTCCCCGAGTTCAATGTGCTGGACGATATGTTGAGCACCGGATTTCTCGAGAACTTCATTCCCGAGATGGCGTCCATATCCAACCGGATTCAGTATGATGATTATCATGTTTATCCGGTGGATCGACATTCACTCAAGACGGTCCACACGGTTAAGTCATTTAACGCATCGCCGGACATACTTCTTGCCGATCTGTACATGGAGTTGAAGAAGAAGAAACTTCTTCTGTGGGCTGCTTTGCTGCACGACATCGGTAAAGGGGACCCTTCAGGCGGGCATGCCGTCCGTGGTGCTGAAATGGTCCGAAAGATATTGAGAGTCAAAGGGCTACCGTCAAAAGATATCGACACCATTGTTTTTTTAGTTCGCTTGCATCTTTTCTTTGTTGAAATTGCAACACGCCGGGATATCCAAGATGAAGAAACCGCGCTGTTTTGCGCCAATGAAATAAAAGATGCTGAGCGGTTGAAGATGCTCTATTTGTTGAGCGCTGCCGATTCGATGTCCACAGGCCCAAAGGCGTGGAATGACTGGACATCGACCCTGCTCAGGGATCTCTTTCTCAAGGTCCTGACTACGCTGGAAAAAGGGGAATTGGCCACCCGGGAGGCGTTGAATACCATTGAAAGAAAAAGGGCGGAGATTTCCGAGTGGATAGCTGCCGAAAAAGAAGCAAATGAGTTGGATAACCTGTTTAACATGATGTCTCCACGGTACCTGCTCTACACATCCCCTATGGAGATCAAAGATCATGTCCGGCTTTATCAGGGACTCGAGAATGCTGATTTTGTCTGGGAAATTGCAACGGAACATGAGTCCGATACACGACGGGTTACCGTATGTGCAAAGGATCGACCGGGGCTCTTTTCAAAGATCGCCGGCGTCTTCACTTTAAACGGCTTGAATATCCTGGATGTTCAGGTCTTTACGTGGCGGAACAACATTGCATTGGATATCTTCAAGGTGGAGCCGCCAACGGATCATATTTTTGAATCCGAAAAATGGGATAGGGCGGAAAAGAATCTGGCGCATGCCTTGTCCGGTGAATTGAACCTCGGGAAGGCCTTGGATAAACGAACATCGGTTTATCGTTCCAAGCGCCCGGCAGCCCTTGGAAGGCCCCACCACGTTATTGTGGATAATGAAACATCCAGTTTTTTTACGATTATCGATGTTTTCACCTATGATTTTCCCGGCCTGCTTTTTCTTATCACCGATGCACTCTTTCGATGCAAACTGGATGTTTGGGTGGCAAAAATCGGGACAAAAATCGATCAGGTGGTGGATGTTTTTTACGTTCGCGATTTTGATGGACAGAAAGTGGATTCGCCTGAACAGGTATCCGAGATCAAAAATACCATACTGGATGTTCTAAGCGCTTAGCGCCTCAAAACCGACAAAACTTTGTCGATTATTAAATGCGCTTCTGATTTCTTGTAAAAGAAACTGGAAATTTGATACTTGAAACTGGATAAGAGCGGATCGGATCTGTTTGAAATCGATAGAATACCTTTCCCAAGTTTCAAGTATCAAGTTTCGAGTATCGCTCATTGAAAGAAAACGGCTGCTCTGAAGGGGCTACTTTTTCCAAGCATAGTCTCGGAAAAAGCGTGGACCGCTTCCAACAAGCTTTCAGCCTGCTTCCGATCCGGTTGCCGAAAGCGAAATCTCCAAATCCTCCTTGTGCTATATTGAGAAGGCACTTAAATTACAAAAATGAAAAAAACGATCTAAATATTACAAAAATGCATTAATATTTCAAATTGCGTGAAATTAATAAATTTATTAACTAACAGAAAATATAGACAAAAATATAAAATTAACAGATTGGCACATCTGTTGCTTTATGAATCGACTAAACTATTTGCTTACTCAATCAATCATGTGAAATCCTAATGAACCGGATCAGATATGAGGAGGTCGGTTAAAAAATGTCTCTTTTTCGTTTGTTTGCACCACTTTTCTTTTTGCTCGTACCGATTCCATCGGCATTTGCAGCGAATGAACTCAATTCAGGCGATACGGCCTGGATGATTGTATCCACGGCTCTTGTAATGGTAATGACACCTGCCGGACTGGCTTTGTTCTATGGAGGGATGTCCAGGTATAAAAACCACCTGAACACCTATGCCATGACATTCGTATCCTACTGCCTGGGGAGTTTGATCTGGATGATGTGGGGATATACCATCGCCTTCGGTCCTTCAAATAGTGGGCTGTTCGGCGGAATGGACCATCTCTTTTTAAATGGCATCACCGTCAGGAGTCTGTCCGGAACCATTCCTACATTTGTATTTGCGCTTTTCCAAATGACATTTGCAGCCATTACCGTCGCACTGGTGTTGGGCTCAATTGTCGATCGGATGAAATTTTCCTCGTGGATTGTATTCACTCTGCTTTGGGTAACCTTTATATATGCTCCCATTGCCCACTGGGTCTGGGGCGGTGGATGGATGAGCAGACTCGGGGCGCTCGATTTTGCAGGCGGCAACGTCGTACATATCAACGCCGGTGTTGCCGGCCTGGTATTGTCCCTGGTTGTTGGAAAACGGATTGGATACGGAAAGGAAGCCATGTTCCCTTCCAGCATTTCTCTGACAGCATTAGGGGCGGCACTTCTCTGGTTCGGATGGTTCGGTTTCAATGCCGGCAGCCAGCTGGCAGCCGATGGGATAGCCGGATCCGCCTTCCTGGTCACCAATACCTCTGCTGCCGTTGGGGCTTTGGCATGGATGTTCTCGGAATGGATGGTCAACGGAAAGCCGACCGTGCTGGGGATTGCTTCCGGTGTGGTTGCCGGTCTCGTTGCCATCACCCCGGCAGCCGGATTTGTCAATTTTCCGGCAGCACTGATCATCGGATTGGTAGCAGGCGCCTTCGGATTTTACAGTGTGGCGGTGTTGAAACAGAAAATCGGTTATGACGACTCGTTGGATGCATTCGGTGTCCACGGCATGTGCGGCATGTGGGGTGCACTTGCCACCGGGCTTTTTGCAAACCCTGCGATCACAGAAGGCGCCAGCGGCCTGTTCTATGGCAATCCCAAGCAACTATGGATTCAGATAATTTCAATCGTAGCAACTGCCGCATATACCGGTATCGGAACTTTTATTCTGATTTATGTGACCAAATTTTTAACCGGTGGCCTTAGGGTTGAAGAGCAAAACGAAATCGAGGGTCTCGATAATGCGCTTCATGGAGAACGGGCATTTGAGATCAGGTAGTGTTTAGTGTTCTAATTCATAAATTTAACGTATTCTTATCAAGGCAACTATTCCGTATGGGTTGAGGTTGAAAAGTTTAAAATGTGAAGTGACTAAAGTGAGCTAAAATTAAGGAATTATGCCATTTATATATCAAAAAGACCGCGCGCAAGCGCGCACCTTAACTTTAGCACTTCAAACTTTAGTTAACTTTAAATTTTAACATAAATATATAACTAGAGGAGGATCGGAATGAAAAAGATAGAGGCAATCATCAAGCCGTTTAAGCTGGATGATGTAAAGGAAGCCTTGAATGAAATCGGCATCCAGGGGATGACGATTTCAGAGGTAAAGGGATACGGAAGGCAAAAAGGGCACAAAGAGATCTATCGCGGCGCCGAATATGTTGTGGACTTTATCCCGAAAGTCAAGATTGAGATCGTGGTCGAAGCGGAACGGGTGGATGAAGTTGTGAACAAAATCCAAGAAGCGGCAAATACAGGAAAAATCGGAGACGGGAAAATTTTTGTAATACCCGTTGAATCCGCCGTTCGCGTGAGAACCGGAGAAAGAGGAAAGGATGCGATTTAAACAAACCCCTTACCCACAAGAATAATCAAAAGAGCTTATTGTTATAGCTTTTAAATTTTTATGGATCACTAATTCAGAGGAGGAAAGATTATGACCCCGAAACAAGTATTGGAAATGGCCAAAGAGAAAGGCGCGAAAGTAGTTGATCTGAGATTTCTCGATTTCCCCGGTGTTTGGCAGCATTTTACCGTACCCGTGCGTGAACTGGAAGAATCCAGCTTTGAGGATGGGTACGGCTTCGACGGTTCGAGCATAAGGGGGTGGCAGCCCATTCATGCCAGCGATATGCTCGTGATACCGGATCCGGCAACCGCTAAAATGGATCCGTTTTTTGAAGCGCCCACTCTCGTTTTAATCGGAAATATTGTGGACCCGATAACCCGGGAGGCCTACACACGGGATCCACGAAACATCGCACAGAAGGCTGAAGCCTATTTGAAGCGAAGTGGTATCGGAGATACGGCTTTTTTCGGGCCTGAAGCTGAATTTTTCATCTTCGACGATATCCGTTTCGAGTCTTCAAAACACCGGGCATTTTATGAAATCGACTCCGTTGAAGGGTCATGGAATACCGGGCGGGAAGAGTGTCCGAACCTCGGATACAAACCACGACCCAAGGAAGGGTATTTCCCAGTGCCCCCCATGGATAAATTCCAGGATCTTCGAACCGAAATGGTTCTGACCTTGGAGAGTCTCGGCATCGATATTGAAGCCCAGCACCACGAGGTGGCCACAGCCGGTCAGGCCGAGATCGATATGCGGTTTAAGCCCCTGCTTGAAATGGGGGATCAGCTCATGTGGTTCAAGTATGTCTTGAAAAATGTAGCGTACCGGCATGGGCATACGGTTACCTTCATGCCCAAGCCGCTGTTTGAAGACAACGGCACGGGGATGCACACCCACATCAGTATATGGAAGGACAACATCCCGTTATTCGCCGGCGATAAATATGCCGGGATTTCACAGGAAGCCTTGTACGCAATCGGTGGAATTCTGAAACACTGCCGCGCCCTGTGCGCACTCACCAACCCGACGACCAACTCATACAAGCGGTTGGTGCCGGGATTTGAGGCGCCGGTGAATCTGGCTTACTCCAGCCGAAACCGGAGTGCAGCAATTCGGCTGCCCATGTATTCACCATCACCCAAGGCGAAGCGGATTGAGTTCAGAACCCCCGACGCATCCTGTAACGGATATATAGCGTTTTCAGCCATGTTGATGGCGGTGATTGACGGCATCGAGAACAAAATGGATCCGGGCGACCCTCTGGATAAAGATATCTATAATCTGCCGCCCGAAGAACTGGCGGAAATTCCATCCGCACCAGGTTCATTGGAAGACGCACTGGATGCGCTGAAAGAGGATCATGATTTTTTGCTCAAAGGCGATGTATTTACCCAGGATGTCATCGACGTGTGGATCGATTATAAGATCAAAAAAGAGGTGAACGACGTGAAACTACGACCGCATCCTCACGAGTTCTATCTCTATTATGATATCTAATCCCTCTCCTTGCCTCATATAGTAGACGCTCCGGGGTGAATCCCCGGAGCAATTTTTTTCTGTTTTTTGGCTTGACAATTATTATAAGAGAATGTATTTTATCGGATAATAATTATCCAATAATAAACATTTTCTATAAACAACATTGCTTATTGTCATGCCGAAAGCGACAGCAGAAATAGAGACTCCCGACCGACTCGAGCATATCATATCTAAACTCAAAGAACGCGAGTTTCGGATTACCCCTCAGCGAATTGCTGTTTTAAAGATCCTGGCAGAAAGCCAGGAGCATCCAAGCGCTGAAACCATCTATGAGAAGGTCAAAAAAGACTTCCCTACCACCAGTCTCGCTACCATTTACAAAACTGTCACGCTTGCCAAAGCGCTTGGGGAGGTCATGGAACTCGGCTTCAGTGACGGCAGCAATCGTTATGACGGGTACAATCCGTCTCCGCATCCCCATTTGATCTGTGTTCAATGCAAAAAGATTCTAGATCCGGATTTGAAAGACTTCCAAGAAATGACGCGGAAGATCGCAAAGGATTCAGGATTTGAGATCGTAAACCATAGACTCGATTTTTTCGGTGTATGTCCTGAATGCCGGAATATAAAATAGATCGAATTAAATTGTGAACTGGAGGGATTCATGGCAAAACCAGAGGAAATGTTTCAGTGCCAAACCGTAAATTGCGGCTATATCTACAATCCGGACAGGGGGGATCGGAGGGGAAAAATACCCAAGGGAACCCAATTCAAAGATTTGCCGGAAGACTGGAAGTGCCCGGTTTGCGGTGCTACTAAGAGGATGTTCCGTCCCATGGCCGGTCCCGGATCTGCAGCTGAAGCAGAGTCGTAATCCCCTAAATCAAATACTCGACAATTTAAAAATTCCTATTTACAACAAAAATCATCAAGGAAAGGAGAATATGAATGAGTCAATCAGAACAGAATCTTAAGGATGCATTTGCTGGAGAAAGTCAGGCCAACAGAAAATATCTCGCCTTTGCCAAACAAGCGGATAAAGAGGGATATGCTCAGGTCGCCAAGTTGTTTCGTGCGGCCGCCGAAGCGGAAACCGTGCACGCGCACACTCACCTTCGAACCCTGGGGGGGATTAACAGCACGTCTGAAAATCTCAAGGAAGCCATTGCCGGAGAGACCTTCGAATTTAAGAAAATGTATCCCGGGATGATCGAGACTGCGGAAGCCGAGGCTGAAAAAGCTGCTTTGAGAAGCTTTACCTATGCCAATGAAGTGGAGAAAGTTCATGCAGCGCTTTATCAGAAGGCTTTGGACAGTTTGGAAAATCCGGCGGATGTCGACTGCTATTATGTGTGCGGGGTCTGCGGGTATACCATCGAAAATGAAGCTCCGGATGAGTGCCCGGTCTGCAACGCAAAGAAACAGGCGTTCTCTAAAGCCGACTAGTTAAACGTTTCGGAATTTCTACAAGGCGATGAAAACATAGGATATTTTTCGAGGCCGGCGCTCTTGCTGCGATCACGGAATAATGGAATGGTGGAATACTGGAATATTGGTAAACAAAAGGATATTATCCATTTCTAATTTTATCGTTAACACGGATTCATTCGCCCAACATTCCAATTGGGGCAAAGCCCCTAACTTGTTTTCATTTTGATTATGAGATCCCCGCCAAAATCGGCGGGGATTTTTTTTTGGTGTTATCGATATTCTTTGTAACCGACCCCGAATTTTTTAGCCTTGTAGGCAAACTTTCTCACCGTTGTATCGAGAATTTCTGAAGCTTCAGTGATGTTTCCTCTCGAATTTTTCAACGCATCGATTATCATCTCTTTTTCGAGTTTGGCCACAGCTCCTTCTAAAGACAGAGCGGGAAGCGTGTCCGACTCTGTTCCGGTTTGCAACGTGGGCGGTAAATGATAGCTGTGGATTACTCCCTCTTCACACAGCAAAACCGCACGCTCGATGCAGTTTTCAAGCTCCCTGACATTGCCCGGCCAGTGATAATCCATGAGCATATCGATGGCGGGTGTTGAAAAGCGAAGTATTTTTTTGCTGTTTTCCTTGGCGTATTTTTCAAGAAAGTAATCCGCAAGCAGTAAGAGGTCGGTTTTGCGTTCACGAAGCGGCGGCAGATAAATGGGAAAAACATTCAACCGGTAGTAAAGATCTCCCCTGAAGGTTCCCTCCTCAACCGCCAGTTCCAAATTCTTATTGGTTGCGGCTATGATACGAACATCCGTCTTGATGGTCCGCTGACCACCGACCCGCTCAAATTCCTTTTCCTGCAAAACACGAAGTAAATTAACCTGGACATCGAGTCCGATGGAACCGATCTCATCAAGAAAAATTGTTCCCTTGTGGGCAAGTTCAAATTTGCCCAGTTTTTGTCTGATCGCGCCGGTAAATGCCCCCTTTTCATGCCCGAAAAGTTCGCTTTCAATGAGATTGGCAGGAAGTGCGGCACAGTTGACCTTGATAAACGGGTTCTTGCCCCGGTGGCTGTTATAATGAATTGAGTTTGCAACGAGTTCTTTGCCGGTTCCGCTTTCACCACGGATAAGAACAGTGGCATTGCTTTTGGATACCTGGGAAATCATCTGAAAGACTTCTCGCATCTTATTGCTGTTTCCGATGATGTCGGTAAACTTATACTTGTTTTTCAATTCAGTCCGAAGCCGTGTATTTTCTTCTCTCAACCGTTCCTTTTCCAAAAGGATGGTTTCGAGATTGATCACGTGCCGGGCTACCATGGTTGCTATCACGGACAAGAGCTTTTTACCCTCATTTAGATTAAATACATCGTCATAAGGGCGATCAACACTAATGGCACCAATAACCTGATTTCCTCTCTTTATGGGAACGCAGATAAAAGAAAGTTCCTGAGTCCAGGCCGACTTCCGTGATGATGTTTTATCCAGAAACAGCGGCTCTTCGCTGATTTTGGGTATGGCAACCGGTTTTCCGGTCTGAATCACCCGCCCGGTGATACCTTCACCCAGTTTGTACTTGCCTCTTTCTACGGCTCCTCTCGTCAGTCCATGAGCAACACCGATGCGGATTTCATTTTTAGCCGGATCCAAAATGGTAATGGTACCCCGGACCATGTCCATGGAATTGGAAAGAATATCCAGAACCGTGTACAGGGATTTCTTTAAATCCAGGTGTTCATTCAGTGTTTCGCTGATTTCGTAAAGCAGGGTTGTTTCTTCAATTTTTTTCATATTTAAACCGCCTTGTTTTTTACGATGCTGTTCTAAATATAACGAAAATGTAATAAAAAGCCAAAGTAATTTGCGATTTGAGATTTTCGAGTTGCGATTCATAACAGGATGTACCTGATATGGAACATCAAATAATTCAGGCAACATGAATGAAATCAACGATACGATGGTACGAAAACTTTTTGTGTTCTATGCGTTCTTCATGGTAATATGGTTCAATAATAAAAGCCGATTATCGTTATTTAAAAATTGAAAATCGCAATTCGCAAATCGAAAATTCCTCATGATTCTCCATATCGACATGGACGCCTTTTATGCTTCGGTGGAGCAGTTGGATAACCCGGAGCTGAAAGGCAAATGCATCATCGTGGGCGGTACTTCCACTCGCGGTGTGGTGTCTGCGGCCAGCTATGAAGCGAGGAAACATGGCGTGCATTCCGCCATGCCGATTTTTCAGGCCAAGAAGAAATGCCCCCAGGGTGTTTTCATCCCTCCCCGGATGAGCCGATATAAGACCGTATCCCAAGAGATCATGGCTCTGCTGAGAGCCTATACCCCGTTGGTGGAGCCGGTTTCCATCGATGAAGCCTACATGGATATATCCGGTTGTGAGCGGATGTTCGGCGATCCTGAAACCATTGCCATCAGCATCAAACGAAACATTAAGGATACGGTCCAATTGACCTGCTCAGTGGGAGTCGCCCCTAACAAATTTTTAGCAAAAATCGCATCGGATATGGATAAACCGGATGGGTTAATGATAATTCCGGAATCTAATGTCGACGCATTCATCGATAGCCTCCCAATCCGGAAAGTACCGGGTGTCGGCGCCATGACAAACAAAAAACTGGATGCCATGGGAATCAAAAATCTTGGAGATGTCAAAAGGTTTTCCGAAGCTTCTCTGTTAAGGAGGTTGGGTAAGTTCGGAAACCGGCTTTTCGAGCTGGCCTCAGGTATGGATTCATCACCGGTTACCCCCACACCGGAGCACAAGTCCATCAGCAGCGAGGAGACGTTGGCCGTCAATACCAGTGACAAGTCTGTATTGGGCCGGTATATGCTGAGACAATCGGAAGACGTGGGCGTGCAGTTGAGAAAGCTCGAGCTCAAAGCCAAGACCATAACGATTAAAATAAAACACGGAGATTTTAAGCAGATCACACGAAGCAACACGATTTCTACGCCCACACAATCTTCGGAAACCATCTATAAAGAAGCGAAGAAACTGCTGGACGCTTATCCAATGAAAAAGCAGGTCAGACTGGTTGGTGTGGGCGTATCCGGGCTGGTATCCAAGAGTGCGCCCACGCAACTCGGTTTGTTTGATATGAAGGAAAAGGAAGATGAACGGTGGGAGAAGGTGGACAAGGCTTTGGATTCCATATCACAGAAGTTCGGGAAATCGGCGGTTAAGCGAGCAGCATTGAAGACGTCAGAATAAAGGTTGGAATATAACCGGCCGAATATCGATGGTATGAAATAAGCATTTAGGACTATGAATCCTTTTCCGCTGTTGGGTGCTCATTTTTCCATTGCCAAAGGGCTTCATAACGCCATCTACGATGCCGTATCCTATGGGTGCAATACGCTTCAGATTTTTACAAAAAATGCCAATAGACCCGTCACCGTTTTGATAGAGTTGTATTGACTTTTTTGATCCAACGCCTATTATACCGGCATTTGAATATGATGCGGACTTATGAAAATTTGAACTGTCGGTCTAAGGAGTCGATAAGTCTTAAACATGCCTGTCCATCAAAAACATCATGTCGCATCCGGAAGCTATTTTGTTGGGAAATCTCAACCCCTTTTAATTGAAGCCCTGCTTGGAACCTGTGTCGGGGTTGCCGCATATGATAGGGCGGCGGGTTGCGGCGGATTGATCCACCTGCTTCTTCCCGAGCAGGTGGTCCCTGGAAGCACATATCAGCCGGAGAAGTATGCATCCACAGGGCTTCCGATCTTTATCCAGGCGCTTATCGATGCCGGCGCCTCCCGAAAGCGGTTACGCGCCAGTATCGCCGGTGGGGCCCTGGTTGGGCCGCTGGACGAACGTGATATCGCACTCGATATCGGCGGGCGAACGGCTGAAATTGCCTATCAGATATTGACGAATGAAGGGATCACGGTTGAGCGGGCTGAAACCGGTGGTTTTTATACCAGTGCCATGAATGTAAACATGAAAACCTGGGAGATCAGTATCAAACCGGCCGGCGAAGACAAGCTCAAACCCGATACGGAAGCGAAAATTCCAACATCCGAAGAGATAAGTTACGCCATTG
>DUZK01000014.1 GCA_013349495.1 Deltaproteobacteria bacterium | reverse complement strand
CCGTAATATTGACTACTCAAAACGGTATATGTCTCCTACGGGGACACTAACTTCAAAATCCAAAGCAGACTTAGTTCAACCGGAATTATGTTTTGGCTTCGCAAAACATCAATTCTTTATTCGATATACGGCATTGTAACTTACTGAAATCATTAATACCGAAATTTGAGTTTTGGCATTTTTCAAAGGTCTCTAAGATGGGGTATTATATTTTATGATTGTTCAGACTACATCTGCAAATGTTTTTTCATTCGCCGAAAGTAATAAAGACCTGAGAGAAAAAGTCCAATTATGATCAGTGAGGATACCCCAAGTAAAAACCAATCGATTGGGTTGTGACCTAACAAAGAAGCGCGGTAAGCGTTGATGACTCCGCCCATTATGCGGGACGCTGGTAAATAAATAAGTAACTCGATTACCCAAACCTTTCAGGCATTTTAGAATACTGATATATTGATATAACTCCGCCTTATGAATTCCATTGTCATATTCACCTTACTGCGAAATCAAAATACCATGCTTTTGAATCTCGCTCGCTAAAGGATTGCTGCTCTCAGAATCTTCAACCCTAAAGGGATGAGGTTCAATGCGGTCATCGATATTTGCCGCCATTTTCATTAGTTTCAATCTTTCTTCGAATAAATCCTCTGAAAAATCAGGTGAAATTACAGCCACATCGATATCGCTCCAAATAGTAGGATTTCCCCTGGAATGCGATCCATAAATATAAGCGGCATGGACCTTTAATTTTTCCCCCAATTCATTAACAAACCGATTTACATTACTTACTACGTTCTCTGTTTTTGTAACCATTGATAAATTTCCTATATCACTGTAATTTGACTTCCTGAATAATCCGAATCGCATTTATTGCGAAATGCCCTTTTGAAGTCCGGGTATCTTGCCTCAATATTAGTATGTATTCACGGGGTAGAATAATGAGTTGTACCCGTACTATTGAGGATGGCTAACCGCAAAGGCGCTAAGGACGCCAAGGAAAATGGTTTTTTTCCGAACCGGAACGGACGATTCGGAAAAGATTCCAGTCCTCCGGGAAAGCAGCGCATATTGTCGGGCCATTCGTCCTCAAGAATCGGCGGCGCCCCTTCAGCGACTTGTCGGGGCGTCTTGTCCTGTCGTAGCTCGAAGAGCGAAGCCGGAAGCTGATAGACTCTTTTCTTTTGCCGATCTGCGCATCGGCAAGAGAAAACTTGGCGTTCTTGGCGACTTGAGCGAAGCGGACGGTTCAAGCTTTTCTCTTGTTCCAACTGGCGCCTGGCTCAAAAGACCCTTCAGCTATGAGAATTACCCTCTGAACAGGTAGTTTAATTTTTCTTAAAAGCATTGGTCCATTCATTATTAGAAATTTCCGCCTGTCTCAAAATTCTTTTGAGAAGATCTATACCTATGTCTCTTTTGTGGGGATTTGGCAGAGTGAGCCTTAAGTTGCCTTTTAGCATGTACAGGTGTTTGCCACCACTATAAGGCCCTGTGAAATCTAAATTTCTTAAATTTTTCACAAGTTCCTTGAATGATATTGGATTTAGCTTAACCACTATACCACTGCTTCTTCCATAAGGCTAATTTCAAAGTTACCAAGTTTTGGAATCGGCAAATCTTTTTTTAGACTAATTAATATCCACCCTTCGACTACTTCCTTAAGATTATCCCGACATTGCTCCAGTGTTTTCCCGGTAGCCCAAACGCCTTTGAGTTCTTTAACTTCTCCGTAAAAAGGTTCTTCATCATCAATGATTTCATACTTTGCCCTTCGAAGCGATTCATCAATGTATTCAGTTAGCATGATGCTTTTCCTCTATATGCGTAAAAATTAGCCGACCCTAAGAGCTCTGACACACTAAGAGACCTTTGCATAACCCCCTATTTTATGCAGCAAGTTTGATACCTTTCTTAAAGCCTTGTGTGACTGAGGGATGCTCCTCACTTTTAAATTTTTTTTTATCACCATGAAAAGATTTCAAAGCAGAAAGCGAAAATGGGTTAACCCTGATCCAGGTCTTCACGTTCGGATGCTTTCTGAAGATTATCGTCAAAGCATGAAAATACTATAGGAGAGGATAATTCCTCACGCAGTGTTAAGGCTGAAGCTAAATGAATAGAATCAAAACCCCTTAAAGCATGCTTTTCTGCCAGATCACCTGCCAGTTTGATCATATCTCCGGTGACACTCAAGATGAGATAGCTGCTCCAATCTTTTTCAAAAAACTCTTTTATGCGTTTATGTTCGTCCTGGGTATATGCCTTCTCTCGAAATCTGCGAGCAAAAGCCGCCCTTGTTTCAGCGTAAGCAACCAGTGATGTGGCAGTAACTTCTGAAGATCTGACCAGGCCATCAACCTTCGACGATTCATCTTCTTCCACATACAGCTTCACCAGGCTGCTGGTATCAAGATATACGATCATTCTACCGTCTATTCTCAATAACAGCGTCGGATACGCTTTTACCCATTGAAACAATCCGGGTCGGCATACCCTTCGGTTTGCCCCCGGACCAGCAAGCCATGCCACGCTGGATCAATTGATATATTTTCTCTTCATTGGATTTTTTTTCGAGGGGCATTATGATGGCTATCTCTTTTTTTCGATCGGTTACAATAATTCTCTCTCCAGTTTTTACTCTTTTCATATAACGGCTTAAGTTCTCCTTTAATTCTCTTATTCCAATTGTTTCCATTGTCTAATCCTTAAAGTTTGGCAGAATGTGGCCACATTATGTTTTTTGTTGCCTCATTTGTCAAATGCAATATCGACAAGAGTTTCACGAAAGGTTTTGTTGCTTTCGAGCGCACCGATGCGGTATTGTTTGGATAGGTTTTCGATGTTGATGACGGTTTCAGGCATTGTGTAATTTTCTATTCTGGATTTTCAATTGGCGATTGGGTAATTTGATTTATCGGGTATTCTTGAAATTGATAACTTATATTCTTATTGCGACCGATTCGAGAAATAATTTGATCTCATCGTTTTTAAATGCTGAGCTTGTATATTCTATCGATTCGGAGAAATCTATATCTTCAAAGTAACACAGCTGTTCACGAAACAATTTCGAATTGAAATGTTTTGAGAATATTTCGTTTGCTAAGGTTTTCTTTATCCTTTACCCACCACCACAAATAAGGGCGTTTTTTCACCAATCTTTCGTAAATTCTATCATTCATTTCGAATCCACATTCGTATTTGCCACACGCATTAGCATTATTAGACTACATCCGCGAATGTTTTTTCCATTCGGCGGAAGTAATAGAGTCCCGACAGGAAGAGTCCAAATATGATAAATGAGGAAACCCCAAGTAAAAACCAATCGATGGGGTTGTGGCCTAAAAGCGAGGCGCGGAAGGCGTTGATCACCCCACCCATGGGATTTAATGCCAGAAGCCACCTGTATTTTTCATGCACCAGGCTGACCGGGTAGATAACAGGGGAGACGAACATCCAAAGCTGGATGAGAAACGGAATCACATACCGAATGTCTCTATATTCCACATTCAAGGCGGAAAGCCACATGCCGACACCTACGGCGCACAAGAAAGTCAACCCCACGAGGAAAGGAAACAGCAGGATTTCCATACCCGGTAGGTATTGATATCAGACCATCAAAACCCCGAGGACGGACATGGCCACAAAAAAGTCGAGCAATCCTGCAAGGGCTGCAGAAGCCGGAATGATTAACCGTGGGAAATAGACCTTTGTGATAAGATTTTGACTTCCCACCAGGCTATTCCCGGATGTGGAAAGGGCATTTGCGAAGTAGGTCCAGGGAAGCAGACCGGCGTATACGAAAATGGGGTAGGGGAGACCGTCTGACGGCATCTTGGCTAAACGTCCAAAGAAAAGGGTGAAAACCACCATTGTGAACAAGGGTTGGATGATTGCCCAAAGTCCGCCCAATACGGTTTGTTTGTAACGAACCTTGATATCTCTTTTGGTCAGAAAATAGAGCAGTTCCCGGTATTGCCAGATTTCATTGAGATCTATGGGAATCCAACCTTTTTTGGGTTCGATAATGGTTACGGTTTCAGCGTTATTGATCATGGTTTCCTACGATTTGCAGATTATAGAATTTTGTTTTGTGGGATGATAGGGTCTTTAGTTTTTTATTCTTCTAATTCAATTGATTTAACCTTATTCTTAAACTGTTGTATATCTCCGAGAATGATACACTTCGTACTTAGAACATTACGTAGAAGGTGAAGAACACGTTGATCATCAAGACCGTAGCTATAAGCATGCCTGAATACGTGACGGAATCCCCGAATTTCGTTAAGGCCGGCATAACTCTCCTTTGAAATTAAAGCAGGTCTAATACCCTCTATTCTAACTTGCATTCTCTTTAACAAGTGGATATGAAAACTTTCATCTGTGCCAACACCATTTTCCCAGAAACCTGCTACGACCTTGAATAGATCTTCAAATGCGCAATACAAATTATGCAGCCAATAACCGGCACTTTCTACCATTTCAATGCTAACATCGGCACTTTCAAAAGAAGCATACTTTTTTTCAAGGGTCGAATAAATTTTTTGAATCTGTTCGACCTGAAGATCGAACTCCGCTAAGAAGAGGGCGAGTTTTTTTTTGAACGCCATTTTATTCCTCCGGATATTATTGAATTTCTGAAATGACAGTCTTCGAGTCTGATGACGTCGACCTCCCTGTCCAAAAGAGCTGAAATATCACCAACAAATGAGAAATGATCATATTTGTTCAACCCTTTTACGGCTATGTCAATATCCGATTTATTTGAAAATCTACCCTCTTTTATGAGAGAACCAAATATATAAGTATCACCCCACGAATAACTTCCTGCAAGTGCGTCCAAGGCGGCATCGATTTTCAACAAAACCTGTTTACGGATTTCTTCCCTTGATTCCATTTGTTTATGAAACAATTCAATCCACAGGGAACAGAACGATTGTGTTTTTGTGGATGGTTTCATTTCCATCTCATCTTCGCAAAACGACCAAAGAGAAGGGTAAAGTTTACCATTGTAAAAAAGGTCTGAATGATAATTGCCCGGAATTTTTAGAACAAAATAGCTCCGCTTCTTCAGTTACACCAAGCCTACTGAATCCTTATGATACGAATATTGAGTTTACGGATATGATTCGAAAGGTTTCAAGTGAAATACTATATAAATTTTAAGAGTTTATGTCAATTCATTCAATGGATTTACCTCAGTTTATTGCACTATTGATTGCGAGGCACTAAAAATCAACCACTATCTGTTGTATTAAACGAATTCCAGGCTGATAGGCGGCTCATGCATTTTAGTACGTCCTTTTATCCACATTAGTTCTTGCCGGTATTAAAACCTGTGTTATATTGATTCCATCAATAACGATTTCGTAAACAGCCTAACTTCTGCGTTGCGCTTCATTCCATTGCCATTGCGGCGTACGTCAAGTACGCCTCATGACACGAAATTCGCGCGCCTTGAATTAAGGCTTTTTACAAAATCGTTTGCCATTGGACTTTTTGCGTGAACATCATAATTGGAAATATAAGAATCGTTTTGAGTAGAGGTTGAGCAGATGAAAATAGCGATCAGCGGAAAAGGCGGAGTCGGGAAAACCACATTTGCAGCACTGTTGATTCGGACACTTGATCAAGCAGGGAAACATGTACTGGCCATTGATGCAGATCCGGATGCGAATCTGGCTTCGGCGGTGGGAGTATCCGGCGCCGGAGATATCGTCCCCATCGCTGAAATGGAAGACCTGATCTATGAACGAACCGAGGCCCGGCCCGGTACCATCGGCGGATATTTCAAACTGAACCCCAAAGTCGATGATCTGCCGGATACATTGTCGGTAAAGCTGAACAACATCAAGCTGATGCGGCTTGGAGGCGTGAAAAAGGGAGGCGCGGGCTGCATTTGCCCTGAAAGCACGTTGCTAAAAGCCTTGGTTACCCATATCGTTCTTGCGCGGGATGAAGTGGTGATCATGGACATGGAAGCCGGAATCGAGCACTTGGGAAGGGGAACGGCAAAAGCCGTAAATAGACTCCTTGTGGTGGTTGAGCCCGGTCGACGCAGCATCGATACGGCAGAGCACATCCGAAAGCTGGCGTCTGAAATCGGACTGTCCAATATCCATTTGATCGGAAATAAGATTCGCAACAAAGATGATGAAGCGTTTCTCAAAGACCATCTCTCAGGATTTGAATTTTTGGGCTTTCTTCCTTTTGATGATGCTTTGATCGAGGCCGATCTTAAGGGTATATCCCCCTTTGATACGGAGTCCGCTGCAAAGAAGATCGTTGAAAGCATCGCCCTGCATTTATGATGCGCAAACAATTTCAATATCCCCGGAGAAACAAAGGATCGTTCAAGCGCAAATCCCAAATCCTGCGAATCAAACCGGAAGCGGACGGGAATCTGAAAAAGGTTTTTGCCGAAATCGGTGTGCCTGAAAAAAAGCCTTTCCGTCCGGATCCGTTTCAGCAGCAGGCGATTTCCATCATCCCGGGAAATGATTGTCTGGTCACAGCCCCCACAGGTGCCGGCAAAACATGGATCGCCGAACAGGCCATCAGAGAGTTCGTCCGTGCCGGAAAGAAGTCCTGGTACGCCTCACCCCTTAAGGCGTTGAGCAATTCAAAGTACGCTGAATTTTCCGAGATTTTTACCTCCAACACCGTGGGTATTCTTACGGGTGATCGCAAGGAGAATCCCGATGCCGAGATCGTCATCGGCACCACTGAAATCCTGCGCAATCAGCTTTATGATGCCATGTATGAGGGCCGGTCCATTTCTGCGGATTTTGTGATTCTCGATGAAGCTCATTTTTTGGGCGATGAAGACCGCGGGGTAGTATGGGAAGAGATTATTATTTATCTTCCGCCGCGAGTTCCCATTCTCATGCTGTCGGCTACTATTGGGAACGCTCATGAAATTGCCCAATGGATGTCTTCCATTCGCTCCAGAAAATGTCTTGTGGTTGAAGAGATAAAGAGACCGGTTCCGCTCTATCCGTTGTTCCTTCATCCATCCGGGACGATTCTCCCTTTGTTGACCGATCGAACCGCAAAGGGTAAAACCCGGTTATCCAAAAAGGTGAAATCCTATGTGAACAGCAAGTCACCTCCGGTAATGGCTTTGCCCCGAAAACTGCCCCCCTTTGGAGACATCATGCGGGTGTTGAAGAAATATAGGCTGCTGCCGGGTATTTTCTTTCTCAAATCTCGTGCCGATTGCGACCAGGCGATTGAGCTTTGTGACGGGAATCGCCTGGAAGATCAAAATCGTCAATTGATGCTCAAAAGACGGATTAAAGACCTTGTGAGACAAAACCCGCACTTGGCCGGGCATCGGCAGAGAACGCGCCTCGAACAATCGGCTGTGGGCTCCCATCACAGCGGACAATTGCCTGCATGGAAGCTGGTGCTGGAAAGCCTGATGATCGAAGGGCTTCTCGATGCCGTGTTTGCAACCTCTACTGTTGCAGCCGGTGTGAATTTTCCGGCCCGTTCCATCGTGTTTCTCAATTCGGATAAATTCAACGGCATAGAATTCAAGCCGCTTACGGCCACGGAATTTCATCAGATGACCGGAAGAGCCGGACGCAGAGGGAAAGATCAAATCGGTTTTGCAATAGCCGTACCCGGCAAATTCATGGATGTGCGGCTGGTGGCAAAGCTGATGGCGTCTCCGCCCACCGCCGTATTCAGTCAAATTAAAATCAATTTTTCCATGGTGTTAAATCTCCTCCTCTCGCACACTCCGGAACAAATCGAGGATCTGCTTGGAAAATCGTTTGCGGCCTTTCAGCTTCTTCGACGGAAAAAGCAAATGAATATGCGTTCCGGTATCACAGACCGAAAATTCCTTTGGAATGATTTTAAGCGGCACATGCATTTTCTTAAAGAGATGGGATTTATTAACGACGCCGGCGAACTCACCGATGATGGGAAGTGGGCGTCCGGATTAAGAATCGATCAACCCCTGTTGGTCGCCGAAGGACTGAGGCGGGGGGTATTCCCTGAATCCGATCCAACGATGCTGGCCGCAATATTTGCAGCCTTTGTCAATGATCGGGAATCCGACGATCGAATCCAGAAAAAGCATCTGCCCAAAAAGGTCCTGACGGCATTTCTCAAAATGAGGAAAGGCCTCAGGCCCTTTGCAAGAGATATGTTTCATAAGCGATTTGATGTGAGGCCGTTGTTCATACGACCGGCAGCAGCCATATATGCCTGGGCCATGGGAAACGAATGGACGGATGTTCTATCAGTCGGGGAGATGGAGGAAGGGGACTTGGCCATGCTGATACTCCGGACCGCAGATCATTTGCGACATCTCCGGACCCTCAAAGATACTTTTCCGGAAATCTCCCAAAGCGCCGATTTGGCTATTGACCTCATCCTGCGGGAACCGGCGGTGTCGTAAGATAATCGGGTAGCTGCTCGGGATCGAACGGCATATGCTGAAAAATGCGGCCTTCAAGGTGTTTGGTTTCTTTCCACAACCAATTCAGTCGGTTTCTATTCTCAGGGGTTTTTCCATATTTTTCGAATATGTAATCCTTCCGTTCATTCAGACCGACCACCTGATCATGAAGCACCCGTTTATCGGCATAATTTACAATTTCCGCTTCCGTGATCGAATCCGAAGCTGAATAGGTGTCCAATCGGACGTGTTGGCGAACGATGTCTGCAACTTCCCTATAACCCAGGCGTTCCAGCAACCTTGCCCCGGTAACGGCATGATTTTCCCCGGTCTTAAAGCTTCGGGTCTTGGTTATATCGTGAAGCAGAGCTGAAGCAATCACCAATTTAAGATTCGGTTGTCTGCTTTGATGATTCAAATTCTCAGCAATACAGGCAGCTACCTGGCACACGCGTCTGGAATGCGTGACAATATGTTCCATCATATCCATGCTGCGCATGAGATCCAAACACTTATTTGAAGAGGGGATTTTCATCTGCAATTCTATTGTCCCGAAAGCTCGTAAGCCATGCCTTATGGGAAAGTTATCAAACTTGTCCAATGAAAACCAGAGCGGTTTTAAAATAATTTGGACAGAATCCTAATATTTTTAATATTTATGACCGATAATATGTTTTATGGCGGTGAACAAGATCAAAAGAGGTATTCAATGATTATGAGAATACCCGGGATCAGCCGCTTCACTCATATGGTTTGCGGACAAGGTTTTCATCATGCAGTCGGACAACATGTACGAAATCAATAATGATCCAAGACTTCTGAATAAGTATATAGACTGCAATGTCTATTATGAGAATGAAGGACGGTTCGGCTTATATAAGAAAAAGGGCGTCGCTTTTGATCCTTATCGAATGAAATTTGGTAAACACCCAGATCATCTCTATATTTCCATCCATGATAGAATCGGCAAGGTTAAAAATGAAGCCAAGCGACTCAACACAAAGCTTGCCCGGGACATCAAATCCAATCCGGTGAGAGCGAAGCAAAGAATGAGTGAAGTTGTGGCCGTCATCCTTTCCGAGCCGAGAAGCGAAGTGTTGGAAGACATGAAAGACACCATCGATATCATTGTGGATGAATATCTTAGTTCTCCGGATGTTTTAAAAAATCTTACTAGAATTTACGTAAAAGACTATTCAACACAGCTTCATCTTACCAATGTCATGTTGTTCTGTCTGGGATACGCCAATGAGGCCGGGTATAATAACGACGACATGAAATTGTTCGGCCTTATGGGTTTACTTCATGATGTGGGCAAGGTCGACATCCCGGATGAAATATTATCCGCACCCCGGAAGCTTTCGAATGACGAATTTGAAACGATCAAAAAGCATCCGCGCAGAGGCTGGCAGATGTTGAAAGAATGCAATTTTGACCATACGATTCCCACTTGCGCTTTGGAACACCATGAACGGCTTGACGGATCCGGATATCCGGAGGGTAAGAAATCTGTTGAGTTGAGTGATTATTCCAAAGCCATGTCCATCGTAGATGTTTATGAGGCATTAACCACCTGGCGGCCCTACAAAGATCCGATGATACCGAAGCAGGCTCTAAAGCTGATGGTTCAGGAAGTTGATGACAATAAGCTGGACGGACATATTTTTAAGGAATTTGTGCACTGCGTGGTGGGCCTAACCGATAAAAACGACACCATCCAGAGTTTGAGATATCGATAAGGCCGGCTGGTGATTAATCCAGCCGGCTCCGTGTTTGCTGCAGAATTAACCTTTTATCTCCTTTACCTTATCGGTGAGCATCGGAATAAATTCCAGGATGTCGGCGACCACCCCGACATCGGCCTGTTGAAATATGGGCGCCTTTGGGTTTTTATTTACGGCAATCACATACGGGGCGCCTTTGACCCCGCCCATATGCTGGAATGACCCGCTGATTCCCAAAGCCAGGTATACCTTAGGCTTTACGGTCTGGCCGGAAGTCCCGACCTGCCTGGATTTTTCCATCCATTTTGCATCGACAATGGGTCTGGAACACGAAACATCGCCTCCCATTGTTTCGGCCAATTCATTTACCATCTCCAAATTCTCTTCATCTTCAATACCGCGACCAACGGAAATGAGAATTTCAGACTTTGTAATGTCCACATCCCCCACTTCCGCTTCCACTACTTCAAGAAAACGGCGGGATTGACCCGGCAGCCCTTCCTTCAAGGCGTCTGCGGTTTTATCCACCACTGTGCCGCTTTCTCCTTTACTTTCATCGGCTTTAAAAACACCCGGCCGGATGGTGATGACCGAACCCTGGGCGATGTCACAAAGTACGTGGGTGCTCACCTGGCCGCTGTACTCCTCTCGAATCGCTTTCAGTTTGCCGTCTTCCATTCCTTGGAAATCAACCGCATCCGGCAGAAACGAGGTATCGAGTTTGATGGAGAGGCCCGGCGAAAGGTCCATTCCGAAGTGCTCGTGGGGAACCAGCACAATGCTTCCCTGGGGTATGATTCGTGGCAGCAACCCCCGGATAATCTCTGCGTTCGGATATGACAGCGCCTCATCGTCGATTTTCCAGATTTCCGGATAAGAAGCGGAAAGTTCATTGCACGCAGCTTCCAATTCGGAACCCGATCCCACGGCAATTGCGATTACAGGCGCATCCGGAAGAATCTTTTTTGCTGCTGATATCAGTTCAAAGGCTGTATCGTCGATTTTACCATCTTTATGTAAAATATACGTGAAAACGGTTTGAGCCATTATTTGATACCTCCTTTGGTTTTTAAGATTTCAACAAGTTTGTCCAGAATCTCATCGATACTCCCTTCCAGGATATCGGCGCCTTCACCCGGATCATGAACAAAATAGTCCAATCGTTTCACTTTTGCTCCCGATTTCCCAATGACGTCCGGAGATAAAGAAAGATCACCGGTGCCGTGTACCGGTATTTCCATGGATGCAACCTTACGGATTCCCCGGATACCGACATACCGGGGTTCATTGATACCGGTCTGGATCGAGAGAACGCAGGGGAGATCGATTTCGCTCATTTCCTGATTACCGCCGGCGATTTCCCGTCCTACCTTGATCTTTGATTCATCAATGATTTCAATTAGATTAACTAAGGATGCATAAGGCCAATCGAGTAGTGCGGCCAGCATTCCCCCGATCTGGCCGGCACCGTCATCCGCCTGGGCGCCGGTAAGGATCAGGTCATATTTGCCCTTTTCCACTTCGGCTTTTATAATCTCTGAAATTCCCCTTCCGTCAGATCCTGTAAAGGCTTCATCAGAAAGGAGGATGCCTTGATCCGCTCCCATGGCCATTTCACGCCGGACCACTTCTTCGGCATCTTCGCCGCCCACTGAGAGCACCGTAACGGTTCCGCCCACGTTGTCCCGGATCTGAATGGCTTCTTCCGCAGCATAATTGTCCCATTCATTGACCGAATAAACCAGGTCGTCCCGCTCGATGTCCGTACCGTCTTTATTGACCTCGATCTCGTTTTCCGCGGTGTCCGGAACCCGCTTCACGCATACCAGAATCTCCATAATGTCCTCCAAGGTAATCGTTGTTTCTTCGCATTCGCCAGGGGCTTCGCCCCAATTGGAATTCTATAGTACTGGCTGCCGGGTTTGTTTGTAAATTCCCCGTTCAGAGGTTCAAAGTTCAAAGGTTTCCAACCCTAAACCCATCACTCCACCATTTCATTACTCCAGTATTCTTTCTTTTATTCCCTTGCCTCTGTATCAGGTTTGATTTCCCTGTTCAATGTCAATTGTCAGGTGCTGTTCGATTAATTGCACCAGGTCGATGGCCTCCATTTTTCCTTCCAAACCCGAGGTTTTTATGGCGTCTTCGATATTGACCAGACAGAACGGGCAGGCGGTAACGATGATCGTCGCACCGGCTTCTTTCGCCATCTCCACCCGGATTTGACCCATCCGTTTTTCTTCAATCGGCTCGTAGTAAAGCATCAGACCGCCGCCGCCGCAGCAAAAGGAGCGATCCCTGCATTTTGTCATTTCAACCCGTTTAGTCCCGGGAATTGCGTCAATGACCCGACGGGGAATATCATAGAGGCTGTTGTGCCTGCCGAGGTAACACGGGTCATGATACGTGTAGACGGCTTCTTTGTCTTCTGCTTCCCTCAACCGGAGTTTTCCCGAAGCGATGCATCGATCAATCAACTCGCTGATATGTTCAACAGGCGGAATATCGGTATAGTCATGTTTAAGCGCATTGTAAGCATGAGGGTCTGCGGTTACGATCCTTTGGACGCCTGAATTAATAATTGCATCAATATTCTGATCCCGGAGTTCCCAAAACAGCATTTCCTCCCCAAAACGGCGAACCTCGTGGCCGCTGTCCTTTTCAGCAGGGCCCAGTATGCCGAAATCGATATCAGCGGCATTCAAAACTTTTGCTGTGGATTTGGCAATATCCTGTATGTGATCATCGTATGATGTGATGCTGTCCACAAAATAAAGGGTATCCGCATTATTTTTCTTTTTGTCGAGGATCTTTATTTCATAATTTTCGGGCAAATCCTGTGTCCAGTCGGCCCGTTTCTTTTCCATCATGCCGTAAGGATTCCCTCTTTTTTCAAGCGCTTGCAGCGGTTTTTGAAGGGATTGGGGAACCAGCCCATCATCCACCATCCCTCGTCTCAGATCCACGATTTTGTCGATATACTCGATCAGCAGCGGACACTCTTCCTCGCATGCACCGCATGTGGTGCATGACCATATCTCATCTTCTTCAAAAATATTTCCGATTAAAGGCTTCCCGTTTTGAGAGGGTCCGGTGATAGGGTAGGCGGTGTAACAGTAATCCCTTGATTTTATGGAAATGAATCGTGGAGACAATGGGCGGCCTACGGCATTGGCCGGACATTGATCAGAGCATCGCCCGCAATCGGCACAGGAGAAAAAGTCGAGGACATGCTTCCAGGTAAAATCTTGAAACTTTTTGACTCCAAAAGATTCCAAACCTTCGATTTCTTCTTCAGAGAGCCCCCACTGGACGGGTTTGACCGTTCCCTTGTTCAGTTTCATGGAGAAAAGATCCGGCAGAGCGGTGATTAAATGAAAAAAACGGCCAAACGGCAGCAGGCACAGCAGCGAGAAAAAAAACAGTTCATGGATGAAATAGGCGCTGAGATGAATTTTTTGTAATATCGGTAAAGGGATATCCGACATCAAATAAATCGCACACCAGATGCCGGTTGCCGGAATCAACATTTCCGGCTGCCCCCCTTTCTGGATCTGTGCCGCTACGCTGCTTCCCTGAAACAGCATGTCCAGGATCATGAGCCCTGCTATGAGCCCGAGAACCACCAGGGTTTCCGGACCGCGATCCTTTCCGTATCGAGAAGGTACGGCATATCGTTCCGGTTTAAAAACACCCCTTCGAATCAAGGCAAATACCGACATGATCAATATCAATGAAGCCACAAGATCTTTAACATTGGTATAGATGTTGCCCAATACGCCTCCCAATCCGGGAATGACAAATCCGTCCCAGATGCCCACTATGGGAAGCGTGATCCATCTCAATGTGAGAATAATGAATCCGGACATGATGGTAATGTGAATAAAACTGACCAGCAGGTACCGGGGCATGCGATGGTGCGGATAGAGAAACGTTCGGATGAGGCGTTCTTTGACATTGTCGGTTCTGGGATCGGTTTGTGCCGAAAACAGAGGATACAATCTTTTTCGGAGGATAAAAACCAGGAATCCAAGTCCCACAATCGGGATGAGTATAGAAAAAAGGATTGCCGGAATTCCGAAAAGCGACGCCGTGGCTGGTGAAATCAACGCAGGTTCCATTTTTCACTTCCCATCTAAGGTTGAATGCGATACTGTACGATGCATAAGGTAAATTCATTCAAAATGGCCGAAATACTGAATGAATACTCATTCATTTTATAGAACCTAATATTTCCCGTCAAGAAAAAATAGACCGTTGCAGTTCAACAGTACAAGGGCTTCGTCATTTTGATTCAATTTACAACCGATGAGGAAGTAGCCGTTATGACACACCAACCCCTTTACGCTGAAAAACCCTGGTTGAATCACTATGAACCGGATGTCCCGGGCATCATCGATTATGACAGAATCTGTCTGCCCGAGATCCTCATTTCCACAGCCGACAACTATCCCGAAAAAGCAGCGCTTAAATTTCAAGGATATCAAATTACGTACAGAGAACTCAAAAGTATGGTGGATCGATTTGCCGCCTGTCTAAGCGAATTTGGGGTAGGGCGGGGAGACCGGGTCGCCATTCTGCTGCCCAATTTGATTCCCTGCGTTGCGAGTTATTTTGCCGTATTGAAGATCGGCGCCATCGCCGTCATGAACAATCCTTTATACACGGACCGAGAACTTGAGCATCAATTAAACGACTCCGGATCAAAGGCTCTGATCACTTTAGACCTGCTTTGCAATCGGATGATCGATCTGAGGCCCAAAACCGACGTCCGACAAATTGTCTATACCACAATCGGCGATTATTTGCCGTTTCCAAAGAAGCTGCTTTTCAAGATTTTCGGAAAAAAGAAAAAGCTGGCGGCAACCGTCAAGTCGGCAGAGGATGTGTACCGTTGGAAGGACGTGCTGCTGGCCAATTACGCCGACCCCGCGGATATTGAACTCTGCTTTGAAGACCATGCCATGTATCAGTACACCGGAGGTACCACCGGTATTTCCAAAGGGGCGGTGCTGACCCACGGCAACTTGAGTGTTCAGGTTCAGCAGTTGAGAGCCTGGTTCCCCGGGTTCAGCCCGTCCGGTGAAATCATGTTGGGGGCTTTGCCGTTTTTCCATGTTTTCGGCCTCACCACCTCAATGAACTTTTCCATCTACATGGCGTGGACCAATATTCTCGTCCCCAAACCCCAGCCGGATGCGTTGCTGGATACCATTCGTAAATTCCGGCCGACTTTCGCACCCCTGGTGCCGACTATGTATATAGGGATGCTGAATCATCCGGATATCCAGAAGACGGATCTCACTTCAATCGACGGCTGTTTTTCAGGGAGTTCGCCCCTTCCGGTGGAAGTGATTGAAGAGTTTGAACGGAAAACCGGAGCCGTCATCGTCGAAGGTTACGGATTGACCGAGGCCGCACCCGTCACCCATGTGAATCCCTTTGCCGAAGGCAAACGAAAGATCGGGAGTATCGGTGTTCCCGTTTCCGACACCGCCTGTCGCATCGTCGATTTAGATAGCGGCGAAACCGATGTCCCGGTTGGAGAAACCGGTGAGTTGTTGATAAAGGGCCCTCAGGTGATGAAGGGATACTGGAACATGCCGGATGAAACCGCTGCCACCCTGAAAGACGACTGGCTTTATACCGGGGATATCGCCAGAATGGATGAAGACGGATACTTTTATATCATCGATCGGAAAAAAGATATGATCATATCCGGAGGGTATAATGTCTATCCGAGAGATGTGGAAGAAGTATTCTACGAACATCCCAATGTAAAAGAGGCGTGCTGCATCGGAATACCCCACTCCCGTCGGGGAGAGGCCGTGAAGGTGTTTGTGGTGTTAAAAGAGGGGCAGACCGCAACCCCGGAGGAGCTCATGGATTTTTGTAAAATACGACTGGCAAAATATAAGCTTCCGGAAGAGATTGAGTTTCGTGTGGAACTCCCAAAAACCAATGTGGGAAAAATACTCAGGAAGGCATTGAAAGCCGAAGATTCGGCTAAACGGTCCTTATCTTGATGGTCTAGGAATTTTCTTTTTTGGACGCTGATGAACGCAGATTATCAGGATTTTAAGAGAATATATAATTAACTATCCATGTATATCCGCGTAAACCTGCCCGCCATCTTATATCTTTAGGATTGGCAGGCGGGTCTGCGTCCTATTTAACTTGACCCGATCCTTGTTTTTATCCGCCAAAAGATACATCGGAGATCTCGATGGCGGCTGGGTTTGAGTCCAATACGGCATTCATCTTTCCGATGGTAACGGGAAGGATCGTATGAATAAAAAACTCGGCACTTTTGATCTGCCCTTCATAATACGATTTGTCTTTTTTCTGAGCACCGCCGTTTAAAGCATTCGCGGCGATGACCGCCCGCCAGAGCAGCATCCAGGCCATCACCACATCACCGGAAATCTCCATAAACGGATAGGCATGGGCAAAGGCAACGAGAATATCTTCGGACATGGCTTTAGCCCCCATATGGAGGGCTGTTTCTCCCAGCTTGTTAACGGCAACTTCAACCGCTTTGGCCAAGTCATCCAGTTTCGGAACCGCTTTTGCCTCTGCCACGGTTTTTTGGACCTCCGACATGAGATCCATCACCGCCTTCCCGTTATTCAGACCGAGTTTTCGTCCCAAAAGGTCCATGGCCTGAATACCGTTTGTTCCCTCATATATCATGGTGATGCGACTATCCCGAACCAGCTGTTCCATGGGATAGTCCTTTGTGTAGCCGTAACCGCCATAAATTTGAAGCCCGTGATTGCAGACTTCAAACGCCCGGTCGGTGACATACCCTTTGGCTATGGGAATCAATACATCGATCATCCCCTGATAAGTTGCCTTCTCTTCAGGGTCATCGGTTACCAGGATGAGATCGGTCAAGAAACTGACATAATATAGAAGGCTTCGCATGCCTTCCACATAGGCTTTCATGGTCAACAGGATGCGTCTGATATCCGGATGTTCGATAATGGGAACCGATGGCGCGTCCGGATCTCTCATTTGAAGCAGATGTTTGCCCTGAACGCGCTCTCTGGCATAATTGACTGCATACATATAAGCAGTGGTTGCAAAAGAGAATCCTTGGAGCCCCACAAGCAATCGGGCTTCATTCATCATCCGGAACATGGCCCGCATGCCTTTATTCTCTTCGCCAAGCAGGGTGCCTCTGCACTCACCATTCCCACCGAGTGTCAAAGAGCAGGTGGCGTTGCCGTGGATACCCATTTTCTTTTCAATGCCGGTACAGACCACATCGTTAAACTCCCCGAGGCTTCCGTCATCGTTCACCCGATACTTTGGAACCAGAAACAGGGAGATGCCTTTGGTTCCAGCCGGCGCCCCTTCGATTCTGGCCAAAACCGGATGGACAATATTATCGGTGAGGTCATGCTCTCCGCTTGAGATAAATATTTTGGATCCGGATATGGAATAGGTCCCATCCGGATTTTTTGCCGCCGTGGTGGTTAGCGCCCCCACATCCGAGCCGGCCTGGGGCTCGGTCAGCAGCATGGTGCCGCACCACTTTCCGGTGTAAAGATTTTTCAAGTAGAGATTTTTCTGGTCATCCGAACCGTAAAGTTCGATGAGGGTCCCTACGCTTTGGGTTAATCCGGGATAAATCATAAAGGAGCAATTGGCTCCCACGAAGAACTCATGGGATGCCATCGCTATGATATGAGGGAGTCTTTGCCCCCCCCAATCCAGGTCTTTGGTCATGGCCACCCATTCCCCTTCTCGAAACAGGCGATATGCTCGGTGGTAGGCTTCAGGAATGGTTACCGTCCCCTTATTGAATTCCACCCCTTCCTCATCACCGATTTTCATGGTGGGAAGGATCTCTTTTACCGCCAACTGGCCGGCCTCGGTAATAATCATATCGATGGCTTTTTTATTGAGATCGGAAAATCGCGAGTGCTTACAAAGATCCGAGACCTTTAGTTGCTCATGAAGAACAAAATCCATATCCCTGCGATCGGAAATTAATTGGGCCATAATTTTCGTCTCCTATGTTCCGATTCCATTGATAAATAGATCCACCAGTGGGTCTGCCATGGAAACCAGATCGTATTCGCCGTCTGCGTGAAGCCATGTGCTGATCACTTCATCCACACTGCCGAGGATGTGTCGCTTAACCAATCCCAGGTAGAGGGCTTTTCTGAAATGACCATCCTGCTGACCCTGTTCCAGTATCTCTGCAACCAGATCGAAATACATTTTCGACATCACTTTTATCTGGTCTTCCATCACCCGATTGATTTGACGGGTCTCGGCCAGATACACGACTGCCAAATTTCTGTCCTGCTGAAACTCCTGAAGATGACGGCGGATTAAATTTCGAAGCTTTTCAACCGGGTTTTCGGCGCTGTCCACCACTTCCCGAAATCGTTCGAATATCTGTGTGGTTTTATAATTGAATATCTGTACGAGGATATCTTCTTTGTTTTTAAAATAGAGGTAGATGGTTCCGTCGGCCACGCCGGCTTCTCTTGCGATTTGAGATACGGTGGATTGGTGAAATCCATGATCAGCGAATACCTTGACCGAAGCTTCCAATATTCGATGATACTTGTCATTGTTTCTATCACGCGCTCCGATGACGATCCCCCCACGGAAACAAATAAAATGAATGAACATTCATTTTATTTGCCTGCAGATTTTATGTCAAGAAAAACAAATTCAAGGAAAAAATTTGTTTAACCGGAATCGGATGTACAGGAAGAAACGCGGCGAAACCATACTTGGAATGTATTCGAAAGTATCGAGCGTATCGGGGTTTGGTGGAACCGGTGCTCCCAAACGGAGCGCCGATTCCAAATGCGTATTCTTGACTTTGACTTTATTCGAGGGTTGGGCGGGGATATAAACCGGTCTCCTCTACGATTCCGGGAACTTTCTCTTCCCATTCAATGGCCATGATATGGAACCCGGCTACCCCTTGGACCTCTTTCAGTCGCAGTATCGATTCAATGCAAATTTTAATTCCTTCTTCGGATTGCTTTTCTTTCGGAGTATCTGCCATTCGTTTGACGACATCATCAGGAACATCCATGCCCGGCACTCGATTTTTCATATACTTGGCCATACCCGCCGATTTCAGCGGGGTGAGCCCTGCTAAGATATACACCTTTTCATGCAATCCCCGATCCCTTGCCAGTTCCATCCACTTTTCGAATTTATCGAGATTGTAGATACACTGGGTCTGAATAAACTCAACGCCTGCGGCGATCTTTTTGGCAAGCCGGGGAACGCGGATTTCAAACGGATCGGCAAAGGGGTTGGCCGCAGCGCCGACAAACATCTGGGGTGGACGCTTGATATCGTCTCCGCCCAGAAATTTTCCTTCATCCCTCATGTGACGAACCGTCTGGATCAGCTGCATGGAGTCGATATCGTGAACATTCTGGCCCTGAGGGCAGTCTCCAAAACTCTGATGATCCCCGGACAAACAGAGGATATTGTAAATATCAAATGATGCGGCACCTAAAATATCGCTTTGAAGCGCAATTCGGTTCCGGTCTCGGGTCACCATTTGCAAAACCGGCTCCAACCCCATCTGCTTCAGGTGAATACATGAAGCCAGGCTGCACATCCGTGTGACAGACGTCTGATTATCCGTGATGTTAATGGCATCCACATGATCTTTGATCATTTCCGCCTTCTTGGTGATAACTTCAGGGTCACTGCCGCGCGGGGGCCCACACTCGGAAGTAACGGCAAGGTGGCCGGCGGCCAGAATTTTTTCCAGTTTGCTGGGTGTCTTTACATCTGTCATTGCTTGAGATCCTCCCGAATTACTTTTCTGGGTCCGCCCGCCCGATCCGTGGACCAGTCCTTAACGGGGCAGAGTGTTTCGTATTCATCCAGTCGGTCGAGGGCCTGTAAGCGATCCACAATCAGCTGCCACCCGCAGTCGATTTCTTCGTCACCTTTCTTGACTTCACATTTGCCGGTTGTGGACCCTCCACAGGGACCATTGAGCAGGCGCTTGGCACATCGAGAAACCGGACAAATGCCCCCGGTGGTTGCCAGGATACACTGGCCGCAAGCCTGGCACCTTTCGGTCCAAAGTCCTCGTTCTTCTGTGGCACCTAAAAAACAGGTGTTGACACCGGGATAAATGTGGGTGGAATGATATTTTTCAGCCATAAACTGTACGCCGACGCCGCAGGCGAGAGATACGACGGCATCATATTGATCGACACGGTCTCGAATCTCTTCCAGGTATTCATGGTCGCACTGACGCTCCAGCGTCACTTCATCGATTTTGACATCCTCTCCCTGGTTCTGAAAATACATCCGAAGGGCCGAGGCCAAAACTCCCACTTCTTTCTTACCTCCGGCTTCGCAGACGGTCACACACTCGTTACAACCGAGAATCAGTATATTCTGCTTGCCTTTTAGATATTCTATGATCTCTTCAATCGGTTTCTTGTCGGCAACAATCATAAAACAGGTCCTCTCTTTTATCTTTGGTTCAGAGTTCTGAGTTCAAAGTTTTGAGTTCAGCTCACAGCGTTTCCTTTTAAGACAGGCGCACCCATATTCAAACCTTGAACTCGCAACCCAGAACCCGAAACTAATATTTATGCGGCTTTCTTTTTTTTGGCCAACTTAATCGGATTTGGTCCCATTTCCCGGATTTTTTCATCCATTTCCGTTGCATATTTGGCGAACAAGGGACCGTCGCTGGATGACAGGTTATACATCCGCACCCTTTCTCCACCGATGCCGATGGTGTCTAGAATCTTCCGGGCCTGCTCCACACGTTTTCGTGCTTTCAGGTTGCCGCTGTTATAATGGCAGCCCCCCTCCAGGCATCCTACCAGATAGACGCCGTCCGCCCCTTTTTCAAAAGAATGTAAAATGTATAGCACATCCACTTTCCCGGTGCACGGAACACGTACCACCTTTATGTTCGTGGGGTATTGCAGTCTCATGGTACCTGCCAGGTCCGCAGCGGAATACCCTCAGTAATTACAGCAAAAAGCAAGGATGATGGGTTCAAATTCCGCACTCATATATGACTCTCCTCAATAAATTGCATATCTTAAATCAGAAATCGCAAATCGCAATTCGAAAATCAAACCGCCCCTTCCAGCAGGGCATCAATTTTACAGATGATCTGGTCGTCTTTATACCAATTCAATTCTATGGCTTTGGCCGGGCACTCGCATGCACAAATGCCGCACCCATGACATAAAGCCGCATCGATTTCACTCACCCCGTCCTCGTTGATTCGGGGAACCCCGTAAGGACAGGACCGAACACAAATCAAACAAGAGGCACACCGGTCCTGCTCCACCTCGGCAGTTACGGCAGATAACGTGAGCTGGGTTTTGGACAGAATGGTTGTCGCACGGGATGCCGCTGCCAGAGCCTGTGAGACAGATTCCGATATGAGTTTGGGGCTGTGTGCCGTTCCGCAGATAAAAATTCCCTCAGTGGCCATATCCACCGGTCTGAGTTTGACGTGAGCCTCAACAAAGAATCCTTCCGCATTTCTGGCGAGTTTAAGAATGTTGGCGAGCTCTTCGGTGTCTTCCGGGGTCATTCCGGCGCTTAACGCTAAAACATCTGCACGGACCTTGAGTTGACGGCCCGTCATTTGATCTTGAAATGATACCACCACTCCGTTTTCTGCGGATTCTGCAGCAGGCGGGTTATCCGGGTCATAGGGGAAGAACAGGATCCCCAGGCCCCTGGCCTCCATATAATAATCTTCCATAAGACCGTATGTCCGCATATCCCGATATAAGATATAAACGTTGGCTTCCGGGCGGAGTTTTTTGATACGAAGCGCATTTTTTACGGCGCTCTGACAGCAAACCCGCGAGCAGTTTGGATTACCTTCATTTCGGGAACCGATACACTGGATCATGACCACCTGATTTAAGTCCTCGGCACCGCTTTGTTCGATGCGCTCTGCCAGTTCGATCTGGGTCATCACGTTTTGGTTTTGACCGTAAAGATATTCCGTGGGAACATATTCATTGGCGCCGGTGGCCAGAATAACCACACCGTGTTCGATCTTTCTTTCGTACATGCCGGTTCCCACAATCACCTCGGTGGTGAAGTTTCCCTTGAACCCGGTAAATCCCGTAACCAGGGCGTCGGTCAAAACCTGAATTTTCGGGTGCCCCGCCACTTTTTCGATTAAATCATTGAGATAGGTCTTGATATCAGCCCCCTCAATTGTGGCTGTGAGGCGGGTTGCGAGTCCTCCCAAATCGGCCTCTTTCTCAACCAGAACCACCTCAAACCCCTGATCCGCCAATCCCAGTGCAGCGTTCATGCCGGCCACACCCCCGCCGATGACCAGACCCCGCTGAATCACCGGAATCTTTTTTTCATCCAAGGGGCTGAGGCTGGCAGCTCGTGCAACAGCGCCTTGCACCAATTCACCGGCCTTTGCAGTGGCCACCTCAGGAGTTGCGGAATGAACCCAGGAGTCTTGGTTCCGGATGTTCGCCATTTCAAATAGATACTTGTTGACACCGCATTCTTCAATGGTGTCCATAAAGATCGCCTCATGGGTTTTCGGGCTGCATGCAGCAACCACCACCCGATTGATACCGTGCTCTTTGATGATCGCCTTCATCTGCTCCTGAGAATCCTGAGCGCACGTGAACAAATTGTTTCCCGCATAGACCACGTGCGGTAGGGTTTTGGCATGGTTGACCACGGTTTCGATATCGACAACGCTTGCAATATTGATCCCGCAATGGCAGACGAACACACCGATTCGGGGTTCCTCGTCTTTGACGTCTTTTATGGCCGGCGGTTCTATTACGGTTGTCTCGCTTCCCCGGGCCTCGCTTAAAAGCGCCATGGCGCGACCGGCCACCGCACTGCCCTGCATGACCGTTTCCGGGATGTCTTTGGGCCCCTGATAGATGCCGGTCGCATATATACCGGGCCGGGTGGTCTCCACGGGTACAAAAGGATCGGTCTTGGGAAACCGGTGCTCATTGAGTTCAATGCCGAAGGTCTTGGCAAACGCCACTGCCTCTTTGTGGGGTTGAAATCCGATGGAAAGCACCACCATGTCAAAAGTCTCGTCAACCAGTTTTCCATCCGGTTCTGCATAACGCAATATGAGGTTACCCGTACCCGGTTCTTCACGCACTGTCGATATCATGGCCCGTTGATACCGGACCGCATATTCCTCTTTAGCTCGATTAACGTACTTGTCAAAGTCTTTCCCGAATGCACGGATATCCATATAGAAAATGGTGGGCTGAATGCTCGCATCATGTTCCTTTGCGATAACCGCCTGTTTGGTCGTATACATACAGCAAACCGAAGAGCACCAAGGGTTGGCATTGTGGGAATCCCGGGAACCGACGCATTGGATCCATGCGATTTTTTCAGGGTGCTTGTGATCTCCGGGTCGCATGACCTCTCCCATGAAAGGGCCGGAGGCGGAGAGAATTCTTTCAAATTGAATGGATGACACCACATTGGGCCAGCGCCCGTATCCCAACTCCTGTCTCATGCCGGCGTCGTAGCGCTCCAGTCCGGGACTAAGAATAACAGCACCGACATTGAGTTCAATGTCTTGTTCCGAATCATCCCAAATGATGGCATCGGATGGGCAAAATTTTTCACAAGCCTTGCATTTGCCTTTCTGAAAATAGATGCAATTATCCCGGTCAATGGCACGCGTATTCGGCAGTGCCTGAGGGTACAGCGAGTATATGGCCTTTCGAACCGTGAGCCCCTGTTCATATTCACTGGTCACTTTCTTCGGGCATTTCTCTTCGCAAATACCACAGCCGGTGCATTTTTCCGCATCAACGTATCGCGGCTGCAGCTTTACCCTGACACGATAATTACCGGGCCCGCCGTCTATGGAGACGACCTCCGCCAAGGTGTGAAGTTTTATATCCGGGTGTCGTCCCACTTCCACCATCTTCGGTGAGATCATGCACATGGAACAATCACCGGTTGGAAATGTTTTGTCCAGCATGACCATGGTGCCGCCGATGGAAGAATCCTTCTGAACCATGTGAACCTTAAATCCACTATCAGCCAGATCGATGGCGGCCTGCATGCCGCCGACCCCTCCGCCTGCAATCATTACGGATCCCCGAATGGTCGTTTGATTCGATTCTAACCCGCTCATATTAGATCCAACTCCTTCAAGAGTTCAGAGCCGTCAATAAAGTGCCTGTCGATTTGCAGTTCATCCGGACTCATGCCCAGAGCCAATCCGATAAGTTCGGTAATAAAATAAACAGGCAGTCTATCTTGGATTCCATGTTTTTTACAGAATTTATCCTGATACGCATCCAAATTTAATTGACACAAAGGACAGGTAACCACCAGACAATTGGCGCCCCGTGACAGTGCATCCTTCATTATTTTAGCCATGAGATTAAAAGCCGTGGTTTCGTCATCCACCGATGCCGATGCGCCGCAGCAATCGGTTTTGTAACTCCAATCTATGGTTTTTGCCTTGAGCAGCTTGAGTATCCGTTCCATGCCCTGGGGATTTTCCACATCGTCGTTTATCGGAATCTTAAAAGGAAACCGCGTCTGCAAACAGCCATAATAGCATGCCGCCTGAATCCCTTTGAGTTCTTTGGTTACTTTGGCTGCCAGTTCATCTGAGGCGGATGGGGTGAGAAGAACTTCCAAAATTGAGGATACTTTGATGGTGCCCTGGACCTTTTTGGAAAGTTCGGCGTTTATTTCTTCCTTCAGCTTGATATTATTTTCTAGCTGTTTTTGAGCCACCAGCATCCTTGAATAACATGCCGAGCACGGAATCACCATCTCGGAAAATCCTTCTGCCTCGGCAAGTCCTAAATTCCTGGCGGGCATGGCCACTGCCAAGAAATCATCAATTTTTCCGGCAGATGTTGCCCCGCAACAGTTCCAGTCATCGATTTCATTAAGCGTGATCCCGATTTCACTAAAGACTCTCCGGCTTTGCACATCATAAAGAGAGGAAGATGCGTGCAGCGTACAGCCGGGATAATACCCTATGTCCATGGTTAACCTCTTTGTTTGGTTTTGGCTCTTTGATAAAGCCGCTTTATCTCTTTTCGACCCTTTGCGGACTGAAATCCGAAATGCAGCCGCTTTCGCCGAAGCATATTCAGTCCGACTTGACCCTGTGCGATCATTTCACTGAAAATGGCCTTGAATCGGAAGTTCTTCAGATCGGTTAAGGTGTTTTTGATCTCATAGAAGTTGATAAACTCAATTTCGTTCAACCGGCCCCACCGTAAAGCCGAACTTACAAAGGTGCTGTGAAAATGGGCAACTTTTGGTGATAGGGGTTTCTGGTGGGTTTCTTTAGATATCTTTTTGAGGGTTTCAGTCACCCTGGCTGTCTGAATTTCGTTGGGACACCGGGTGCCGCAGGTGTAGCAGGAAACGCACTTCCAGACCAGGTCATTGTTGAGAGCGCTTTCCCGATCCCCCAATACTAGCATCCGGATGAGACGGTCGGGTGTCACATAACCGGTTTCTTCGCCCACCGGACAGCCCGATGCGCAACGTCGGCATTGGTAGCATGCCAATAGGTTTTGATCGGACCGCTCCATCACTTCTTGGACAAATGATTTAGCGGTATCGAAGTTAAACTCAAGCTCAACTGCTGTCATGTCTGCTCCTCGATAGACTCTTCGTTAATTCCTCCGCCCCTTGCAGGTCTTCGAGATTGTCTCTCAACCGCTTTACGTGTTTTTACGGAGGTATTTCCCGTCTCTTTTTCGACCTTTCAAAAATTAGGGCGAAAAAGTTTAATACCTATTTTTTACGTGTCGAGTCAACCTAAAATTTATCCTGACGCGGCCTGTGTTATACCATCTTCCCCCAAAATGCATGTATTCCGAAAACACAAAGGAATTGTTATATACGATGTGTTTCAAATGCGTTTGCCCAGGCATACCTTTAGTCCTCCTTGACACCCCATGGTCATTTTCTTATAGTCGCGCATTACATTATTTTTTGACGGATAGGCCTTGATGATGAAACATATATTTACTAAAGTCGGTCGGAACGATCCATGCCCCTGTGGCAGCGGGCAAAAATATAAAAAATGCTGTCTGGAAAAGACAGGTGATGCTCCAGGCAAGATGAAAGTTGAGTATGCCCAAAAATACGGCGTTCGATTAAAAGAACCGGCGGATATTGAAAAAATCCGGGCAGCCGGGCGCCTGGTTCTAGAGATTCTCGATTTGGTGGAAGAGATGATCAAGCCGGGCCTGACCACTGAAGAAATCAACAGCCTGGTTCACGAGCACACTATAAAGCATAATGCCGTGCCTGCCCCTCTCAATTATCGGGGATATCCGAAGAGCGTGTGTACTTCCATAAACGAAGTGATCTGCCACGGTATCCCCGGAGACCGGGTGCTTAAAGACGGCGATATCATCAACGTGGATGTCACTCCCATCTTGGATGGATACTATGCAGACGGGAGTAAAACCTTTTTTGTGGGAGCTCCGGGGCCGGATGCCGAAAAGATCGTCCGCGTCTCCCACGAAAGCCTCCGCATCGGTATGTCCATGGTTAAACCGGGCAACACCGTCGGGGATATCGGATGGGCCATTCAGCAGTATGCAGAAGGCGAAGGCTGTTCGGTGGTCCGCGAATTTGTCGGGCACGGGGTGGGATTCGGTTTCCATGAGCCTCCGCAAGTCCCCCATTTCGGTCGACAAGGGGAGGGGATCGTGCTGGTACCCGGCATGGTGTTTACCGTTGAGCCCATGATCAACCTCGGAAAGAGAGAGCTTGTCATATTAGAGGACAAATGGACGGCTGTCACGAAAGACGGTTCTTTATCCGCCCAGTTTGAGCAGACGGTCGTTGTTGCCGAAAACGGATACGAAAGCCTCACCCCCTTTGAGCTGAAGTGCGTCACCACCAGGAGACAGAACGCCCATTAAATCATAAGTTTCTTCGTGTAACCGCCTCGAATGTTATAATTTTATGGGCGTCACGATAGTACCCCCTGCGCTCTGCGCAACATTTGAGTTTCTTATTTTCTTATGGACCCTAACTCAACGTCCTCTAACTCACGCAACAATATGGAATGAAACACATTCATCAAGGCTAATACGTGTCAAAATGCCCCGGCTTTAGGCATCAGTTCAATCATTTTGTTGGGTCATGTTTTGCACACTTATCAATATACCAATACCCGTTTCTAATTTCCCGCCATATCTACTGTTTTTCATTAAAATGCCAAATATGTTTTATCATATTAATATGTTAAGTTATATTAGGAACGGGCCAACCATAGCGTTTACGATACTCGATTCGCTTCGGGTTGGCGAAACGTTTTTTAGAATGTCCGGGATTTGTGGGATAATATTCGATCATGTTGTCATCCCTTTCCGCATGGATTACGCCTGCTTTTATTGCGCTGTTAATGATCTCTTCCCCTGCATCGGTTCTAACAAAAATACCGGTCCAGCCATAAGGGCTCTTTTTTTCCAGCTCCTCATGGCGACCCCAAACATCTCCGCAGGAGAGATCGGCGAGGTCGGACAGGTGGTCGTGGCAAACAAAACAGCGCTCCATCTGGTAACCGATGAAAACAGTAGGGACCATACCCCAGTTGGCCAGAAGCCCCATACTCCTCTCCTGTCCGTCCTTTGTTTTGACCCAGGTCCCGCCTCCAAAGTCGGCACCCCCTCGGTATTGAAAGGCAGCCACATCTTCCAGTTTTACACTCATACGCTGGGTGATCATGTATTCCGCAGCAAGAGAGTAGTTCTGTGCCAAACAATATAAACCCAAAATGACCTTTATCCTGTTCGTCACCTTAGGGGCAAGATTATTCATCGCGAGTTTTCTTATGCCCCAAACATGACACGGACATGCTACCACACCGACCCTTTCATATTTATCAGTCGCCTCAGCAAGAAGCGTGTTGATCGAACAGACACCATACTTGGATCTAGCGGCTGATAATACTCCACCTTGCTCTGTAACTATATAAGGACGAACCTGCCATGGTTTATCCTTATCATAACCCGCCACGATGGCTGCATCCAGGAATCCTGTTTCCAGACCATGTATGAGCAGCATACTGACAGAGGCGCCTGCGACACCGGTCTGGTGAATCTTCTGGTCAACGGCATGCGTGACGAGGTGATATTTATGGATACCCAGCATTTGCTCAACAGGATTTTCCGTCCTTTTTCGTCCGAATACCATCTCTTCCATTGCCCCATAAGGTAGATTCATACCCGGACAGGCATCATAGCAAATATTGCACTTCTCCGGACAATCTTCTTTGCCAGGTCCCTTTTCTGGACCCACTTCCCCCAAAGGGATATTTAAGAGATGCTGCGGACATGCACTCACACATGTGCCGCAGCTGGAACAGAGACCGGAATTAACGACTCCTTCAAATAGTTTCTCAAACGGCATGGCTATTCTCCTAAAAAAGAATTAATAGAACTCCAAGTAAATAAAAATGCTCAATTTGGTGCAATCAGCATTGATTATTTTCCTCATTACGATGTTGCCAATTGAATTGATAAGAACTTACCCTTTGCAAGACGCGCCATCCGAAGATAGCCCACTAAAAGGTTATATGAACTTCAAATAATTAATAATTAAGATGCGACCCCAATTTTTTGGGCGGACGCCCGTCACTTATGCCAGAGCAGGTTCGGTAGAAACATGACAAGATCCGGTACGTAGGTGATCAGCAGCAGGGTGCCGACTTCAACCAGGAAAAAAGGGACGATCGACCGGCAGATCTGCTCGAGCGTGATTCCCGCAATATCCTGGGCGACAAAGAGAGAGAGTCCCACCGGCGGGGTGATCGTGCCGATCATCAGGTTGACGGTCATCAAAACGCCGAAAAAGACCGGATCGATTTTGAACTTTTCAATAAGCGGCATCAGCACCGGGGTGAAGATGATCATAGCGGACCCGCCGTCGATGAAGCATCCGACCACCAGCAAAACGATGTTGAGCAGAAGCAGAATGACGACCCGACTCTCTATGGCGCCACTCAGCCATTGGGCCAGGGCAAGAGGAATTCGTTCCAGTGCGAGGATGTATCCGACCAGATTGGCCACACCGACAATGATCAGAATCATGGCGGTGCTGAGCCCCGCCCGAAAGAAAATTTCGGGCAACTGTTGCCACTGCAGCTCCCGATAGATGAATTTTCCGGCGATAAATGCATAGACGGCCGCCACGACCGCCGCTTCGGTTGCGGTAAATATGCCGCTCAAAATTCCGCCGACAATGATCACCGGCATAATGAGCGCGCCGGAGGCGTCGAGGGTGGCCCGGAGAAATACGCGGGCAGAAGGCGGCCTCGGTTCCCTGGGATAATGATGCCGTTTGGCCTGGATGTAAGAGACCAGCATCAACGATGCCCCCATGATGATACCGGGAACGACCCCCCCGAGAAACAGCTTGCCGATGGATACCCCAGCAATGACGCCGTAGATGACCGCCGGAATGCTTGGCGGTAAAATCGGACCCACCACGCCGGCCGCCGCCACGAGGCTGGCGGAAAAACGGGCGTCAAACCCCCGCTTTTTCATCATGGGGATCATGGCCGCACCGATGGCCGACGTATCTGCCACCGCAGAGCCCGTGATGCCGGCAAAGAACATGGCCGCCACAACGGAGACATGGGCGAGCCCGCCGGTGATCCAGCCGACCAGGTAATTGGAGAACCGGACCAGCCTGGACGAGATACCTCCCTGCTCCATGATGGATCCGGCCAGCATGAAAAACGGAATGGCCATCATGGGGAAAGAATCAATGCCGGCAAACATTCGCTGAACCACCAGATGTGGGGAGATCATATCGAGGGACCAGAGCATGGCCAGTGCACTCAGGGTCAGACTGAACACCATCGGGACGCCCAGCACGAGAAAGAATAGAAACACACCCAGCAGTATGGCCAATGAAGTCATGAGCGCCTCTCAGCGATCAATTCCCGTATGTTGCGGGTCAGGTTGATCAGTGTGCAGATCATCATCAGGAATGCCGAAACAGGGATGACCATGTACACCCAGCCCATGGGGAACTGGGATGCCGGCGCCAGTTGCATCCATTCGTCGAAAGTAATTCCAACACCTCCCTTGAAAAAAAAACCGATGCAGATCAGCGCACCGATATGGCTGATAAAACGGGCCATCCATTGCAGGGCGGACGGAAACCGGTCGAAAAAGACCATCACCTGGATGTGTTTTTCCCGGCGAAGCAGGGCAGCAGCACCCAAAAAGGAGATGCCGACAAAGGCGAACCGGGGAAGCTCCTCGGCCCAGCCGATGGGGGCATTGAATACATACCGCATAACCACCTGCATGAACACCATGCCGGTCATGGCGAGCATCAACAGGATGACAAGCCACCGAACCCCTGCATTCAAGCCCTTCTCAATAGCCGTGAAAAAGCGAATCATGAATCCGTCTTTCTTTGCGTCTGAATCGGGAGCGGGCGTTTTCCGCCCGCCCCCGGTGTACAACGGCCAGGAATCACTTCGTGTTTTCGATCAGGTTGAACCATTCCTTGACCTTCGGTCCAAACTCCTTCACCGCTTCGTCGCGGAGGGGCAGCACGCTTTTCTTGAATGCTTCCCTGTCGGCTTCATTGACCTGCATGCCTCCTTCCTTGCATTTGGCCAGAAGCGTGGCATCGTCCTTGCGCACCGCTGCCCGCTGGGCCTCCTGGGAGTCGATGACAGCCTGGCGGACCACCTCCTGCTGCTGCGGGGTGAGCTTTTGCCAGAGATTGTCGCTGTACATGACCATGTGGGTTAAGTGAAGATGACCGGTCAGGGAGAGGTGTTTTTGAACTTCGTAGAATTTTGCCTTGTAGATGTTCGACAAGGGATTTTCCTGACCGTCCACCACCCCCTGCTGCATGGCCGTATAGAGCTCGCCGAAGGACATGGCCACCGCGCTCGCCCCCATGTATTGGAGGGTTTTCAGGTGGTACTTCGCTTGAGGCGTCCGGATTTTGAGCCCCTTCAGATCGGCGGGATTGTTGACCGGTCGTACGTTGTTGGTCAGATGCCGCATACCGGCCTCATAATACCCGAGCAGCTTGACGCCGTGCTTTTCGACCAACTTGCGGACCTCGTTTCCGAAGGGTCCATCGAACACCGCATAGGAATGCTGACTGTCGCGGAACAGATAACCGCTTTCGATTACGTTTAGGATCGGCTCGTAGGAACCGAAGAATCCGACAGTCACCCAGGTGATCTCCAGCAGCCCCTTTCGCATGTTCTCGACCATGGTGCGCTGATCGCCCAGCTGGGCGTCTGTGTATACCCGAACCTCCAGCTGATCGCCGAGCCGCTTTTCCACAAGCTCCTTGATTTTAAATGCGCCGATGTTTTCGGGATGATCCACCGCCACACCGGTTCCGATTTTGATTACGGTTTTCGCCGAAACGCCCGGAACACCGATGAGCGAGGCAACGAAAAAGATAAATACCACAGATACCCCCAGCCACTTGGAAAACGTTTTGTTCATGGGAACCTCCTTTTCTCAAATAATTTTTCTTGCACTGAGACGCCTGAAAGGTCGTCCGGTTAAGCGGAGACCTTCGAAAGGCGCTCACCCAAACAATTGCCCAAACCGGATTGTTCCGGTGACCTGAGTCCTGCCGAGACTGTCATCAAATCCTTGTCGATCGATTTCAGGGCTTCGCGACGCATTAACCCGGCAGGTTTCAGGGTACGCCGCCGCCACCCGATATCCGCGGGGTTCCTTCGGCGACATACCCCCCGTCGACGTACAGCACGGCACCGGTGATGTAGCTGGCAGCATCGGAAGATAGAAAAGCCACGGCGCGACCGACCTCTTCCGGCTCACCGATCCGTCCCATAGGAATCCGTTTCAGGACCGCTTCTTTCAACTGCCTGTCCTCCGGGCGGGAACTTTTGTAAAGCGGTATATTGATATCGGTAGTAATCGTACCGGCTGCGACCACATTGACGGTGATACCGTGGGGTGCCAGCTCGACGGCGAGCTGTTTTGAAAACATATCGATGGCCGCCTTGGTTGAACAGTAAGGTCCCAGATTCGCTTTTGCGACGCGCCCGTGAATGGAGGAAATGGATATGATTTTACCGCCGGTGCCGCGGGATACCATGTGCCGGCCTGCATGCCGGGAACAGTGAAAACAGCCGTAAAAATTGGTTCTCACCACCCGGTCCCATTCTTCAAGAGATATTTCGAGAATGGGTTTTCGACTGACGATGCCGGCATTGTTGACCAGAATATCGATTCTTCCGAAATGGTCGATCGCCGCCTTGATGAGTCGCTCGGCATCTTCACAAATCCCGACGTCCGCCTGTACGGCCATCGCATCGCCGCCGGCGTCACGAATCGTAAGCACAACTTGATCGGCAGCCGCTTGATCCTTCACATAGTTGACCACCACCCGGGCGCCCTCACTTGCAAGGATCAGGGCTATGCCTTTTCCGATGCCGCGACCCGCGCCGGACACCACGGCAACTTTGTTAGCCAAATGAAGATCCATCGGATGCACCCGCCTTATGGATTTTGATTACATCAATTCTGGAAGGAATAAACTTCATGGTATCCGATCGCTCAGAACCGCGACAGAGACCTCGTCGAACGATTCGCATCATATTGATAAGGATCTCTGAACACAACCACCGGCGCAGCCGGCCGTCCGGGTCTGCACCGGCTTTGGGTCGGATGGATGAATTCCTGACCCTGACTGTCACGATACACCTTTGATCCGAGTGAGTCAATGCACAAAAGTGCAGCTGGCAGGGCATCCGCATTTGACCGCAATCCGCGCAACGTCTTGGATGTCGCATAAGTTAAGGCAGACGGGGCATCCGCTTTTTCATCGGGAAAAACTCGATCCTAAGGGGTCGTAAAACAAAACCTTGGCAATAGTATATAGGGGACGAGGGTGAAAGATCGACATATTATCCCCTTTTCACGATGAACCAAAAATTTTATACCAATTCAAGTATCCGATCTGCTAGAATTTTTACAACGGGGTCCTTTTGCCCGCTGGAAACAAGTTTGCTGACTGCGGATGGGGTTAAATGCAGCGCTCTTGCAACTTCGGTACCGCTGAATCCCATTTGGTCAATTACCAAAATGCTAAGGACAGTGCGGGCATCAGCAGAACATAGGGATCGCGT
>DUZK01000013.1 GCA_013349495.1 Deltaproteobacteria bacterium | reverse complement strand
ATCCCATTTATAACGATAACAGCTACTGGCCGGCGAGACGACCCGAAGATTCCGATTTCAGCCGAACCACCGGGCAAAAGTTAACCGGCGCCATATGGTGCCCGACCGGCGGATATATATCAGACCCCCAGCTTTCCACGCATAATGTGCAGGTTGCCGCCGAATCCAATGGCGCTGAGTTCCTGTTTAATTCAGAGGTGGTCGATATCCGTAAAGAAAGCGGTCATGTCACCGGCGTTACGCTCAAAGACGGAACGGTCCTGTCTGCTCCCGTTGTGGTCAATGCGGCCGGACCGCATTCCTTCATTGTCAATCGGCTGGCCGGTATCGAAAACAGTATGAAAATCAAAACCAGGGCCTTGCGCCAGGAAGTCATCCATATTCCGGCGCCGTCCGGATTTGACTTTAAGAAACTGGGCTGCGTGACTTCCGATAATGATATCGGCTGCTACAGCCGGCCTGAACTGGGCAATCATATTCTATGCGGCAGTGAGGATCCGCCTTGTGACACCCAGGTTGTTGTCGACGATCCGGATAACTTTAACCGCAATCTCACAGAGCAGGCAAAGGTGCAGGCCATGCGGTTGGCATTGCGTATTTCGAAGCTGGGAATTCCCGGTGACCTTAAAGGGGTGGTTGATCTTTATGACGTCACCGAGGATTGGATCCCCATATACGACAAGTCGGACCTCTCCGGCTTTTACCTCTGCATCGGAACCAGCGGCAACCAGTACAAGAATGCACCGGTGGTGGGCAAGTTGATGGCCGAACTGATCGAGGCGTGTCAGGAGGGTCACGATCACGACTTGGATCCCGTCAAGGTTAATCTATATCATATCAGCCGAACCGTAAACATAGGATTTTACTCCAGATTACGTGAAATCAACAAGGAAAGCAGTTTTACGGTCTTGGGCTGATCCAAAATCCCTTCCCTGTAAAACAGTGGTAATCATCCGGAGTCTGATACGTGGAGGGCAAATGAATTTCATTGAAAACAGAAAAGGAAATAGGCTGCATTCCCGCGGCATGGAGATTGTGACATACGAGTGTGACGAGGACCATATCATTGTTGAAGGACGCCTCAAAGACGACCGTTTGGTTGAAACCTATCACGTATCCGGGGAGAAGCGTCCCCCCCAAACCGTGCACGACATGACGATTCAGGTGCAGATTGACTGCCGAACACTGATCATAGAGGATGTCCACACCGAAATGCCGGGTGTGCCCCACGACGGATGCGATCAAACATCCGAGAGTCTAAACAAGCTGAAAGGCATGCGGGTCTCTCCGGGTTTTACATCCAAGGTCAAACGCGCACTTGGCGGCAAGCGGGGCTGTCTTCACCTGACCACACTGGTCCTTGCAATGGCACCGGCAATCATGCAAGGCTTCTGGGTGCACGGGAGCAGAGATCCGGGCGGCCGGCAAATCACATCCGATTTGATAGAAAACTATCTGGTTGACACCTGCTGGGTATGGCGGCGGGATGGTGACCTTATCAAAAAATATTCTCCAGCAGGAGAGAAGACAAGATAGTTCGCTTCGCGCACCATTGGAATACTGGATTATTGGAGCGCTGGAATGATGGGTTTTAATGAATTCTATCGATATTATACAAAAGATTTCTTCCGCTTTTATACCCAATATTCCAATATTCCATTATTCCATTATTCCATTATTCCATGTAGAACTGCAATATTGAGTGTCAGTTAGAAGGTAATATCAATAGGTTGAAGAATTTCCGAGACGTTTTTTAGTCTTCAGAACCGCTGTTTTCGTATACCTCTTTTTCCGCTTTCCACATGGGACAATGATCGGCATGTATTTTATGATGAAGGATCTTGCCGACCATGGATTCCGGGTGGCTTCTTCCGTATTTACAGATGGGACAGTGGTGGCAAACCGTCCCCATGATTCTTTTGTAGATACCGGGTTTTTCTTCAGGCATTATTTTTCATCCTTAGGCGCTTAATTGTCGCTTTGGTGCTTTTTCCGGCAATTTTATTTGCCACCAAGACACAAAGACACAAAGAAACGTATCATTATATTTACCTTCGTGGATTCGTGAATTTGTGGCAATTTTTTTAGGTTCGGCTTGCCCGGGCGATGAGTTTAGACACTGCCGGCAAGCAGATTCCGTATCTCCGCTAAAAAAGATTCCTCATTATCTCCCGTGTCGTTGAGAAAGCCGTGAGCCGGACGGGAGACCGATCGAGCAAATGCTTCTGCCTGCCGAAACAGATCTTTGACGGATCTGTATTTTCGATGGCTGTTTTCAGAAGATTCGTCATATACGGCATCCGGAAACGGCTCTCGGTGGGTTTTAAGGTGGGCATAAAAAAGGGGAAGAATATCATTCATCCCCTTCTTTCCCGCCAGCTTGAGCAGTCTCGCCCAGATATAGGCCCATTTCTTTGTCATCATCCTGTTAATTCGTTTCTGCCTTTCAAATGCCGTTCGAAATTCGGCTTCATCGATCCCTGTGTGTTCGGCCAGCAGCTGCATGGCGTACAGAGACGATAGAGAGTCTATGTCGATCATTTCATGAACATAGCAGCCGCTGTTGACCCGATGGTCCAGATCGGTTTCAAGCAGCCGGTGGTGGTAAACGGTGGTCAACCCGATTCCGGAATGCGGATGAGGATAATCACCGCACAATTGCTCAATTACCGGATGGAAAATCTTATCCAACGACCAGTGGGAAATATACCCCATGATAAATGAATAATCCTGAATTGAACGATTCTTTTTTGCGGTCTTTAAAAACGCGATAAACATTTGACCGGCATTTTCACCCCTGCCGTGAAGTCTGTCGGATAGCGCTTCAACCTCTTTTTGCGGATGATAATAGAAGCTGTCCGGGAAAATACAGCCGAGAAAGAATTCTTGTTTTGAATTTCCCACGGGTTCCATGATTTCTTTTTCCACCGGGCTGTCTAAAAGCCTTTTCGCAAAATATAGATGGGTATTCTCTTTCGGCATGATCGATTGTATCAAAAGGGTACGGTAAACGGTTTCTTGACCATGTATTCTTCAAGATCGTCCAGTTGAATGTTAATTTCAGAAATAACCTTCTGCCGCACTGAAATGTTTGCTTCATGAATCGTGTTGAAATTGCCGGAGATCAATGGATGCCACCATTCAAGCTGCCTGTTTTCCGCCATTAATCGATATGCGCAGGATTTCGGCAACCATCGAAACCGCCTGATATTTTGGGGTTTGATTTTGAGGCAATTTCGAAGGGGATCATCATAGATGGTACATATAGACTGATCAATATCCAAAAACCGGCAGGCGACCGACGTATAATAGACTTTTCCGGTGTTCCCGTTTTTTAACCGATGCAGGCAGCAAACCCCGCACCGGTCGCAGAGCGATTCCCATTCAAAACGGGTCATCTCCTGAAGTGTTTTGGTTTTCCAGAAAGGTTCGGGTTCGGTAGTCATCAGAGATCTATTCTGCATCTTTATATTTACCATATTAGGTTCATCTCCAATTTTGGAGAAAAGGGTCCAAGGGTTCGAGGGGTCGAGGGTGTTTAGTACCCGAATATCCCTCTGCGTTTTCCGTTATTCCGGAAACACACGGCAAAGAGCTTGGATTGAATTTAAAACTTATAGAAAATATTAAGCATTTCACTTGAATCCACGAATCCTTGGCCCCTTGAACCCTCAGGATCACTCCAACCCTTTGGAGATGATCCTCATATTATAACCATGAATGGGGATTTATGACAAATATCCTGTAGTTCCGTCTTGTCATTTGAGATTCTCGGTTCTATAAAAAATATTGTCTATTAGCTTTTTACGAAGCCATCAGCTTTCGGAAAGGAACTACCGATGAACCAAACAACTTATCAAACCCTTTTGGACCGTATTCTGGAAATTGAAATCATCGACACCCACGAACATATTTTAAGCCGGGAAGATGTGCGGAAGGACCCGCTGCATTTGTTTCGGCTCTTTGAGAATTCATATGCACGACTTGATTTTACCTCAGCCGGTATGCCGGCGGATGCGTGGCAGGAGCGACAACCGGATTCCATCTGGCAGCATTGGAAAAAATATCAGGATCATGTGATCTTAAACTGTTTCTATAAAAACATCATCAGGGCCCTTCAGGATCTTTACGGTTTTGAAGGCAGCAGAATTACGGAAGCCGACTGGCCGGAACTGTCGGAGAAAGTTGTGGATGCGTATGGCAGAGAAGATTGGTATGAATTCGTTCTCAAACAAAAGGCGGGGTTCAAAGTTTCTCTATTGGACACCTTCTGGTCTGTGGAAGCGTTTCGATTCGATCCCTCTATTTTTACACCGGTTCTCCGTACCAATCCTTTTATTCTAGGGCGTCAGTTTGAATCCCGATTCCCCAAAGGATTGAAAGCCCCCACTTCGGTGGAAACCATTGCTGAGGAATGGGACATCAGTCTCAAAGAATTTGAATCCTACCTTGTTCTAATCGATACGGCCATTGAAAAATATCGGAAAACCGGGGCGCCTGCCGTCAAAATTGCAACCGCTTACGAGAGAACCCTTCACTTTGAGGAGGTCTCAAAGAATGAAGCGGCACGTCTGTATTTGAAGACGCCTTCCGATTTGACCTTTTCCGAACGGAAAGCGCTTCAGGATTACATGGCCCATTATGTCATCCGGCAGGCCACTTCCCAGGGACTTCCGATTCAGATACATACCGGTATTCTGGCGCGAAATGCCAATATCATCGGCAACAGCAACCCGGAGCATTTAAACGAACTGTTTCTGATGTATCCCGATACCCGATTTGTACTACTTCACTTTTCCTTCCCGTATATGCTGCAGGCCTTCTCTCTGGCCAAGATGTTTCGCAACGTGTATCTGGATTTTTGCTGGGTGCCCATGCTCTCAAAGAAAGCGGCGGTCATTGCCCTGGACGAGTTTTTTGATCTGGTTCCCAATAATAAGCTCATGTGGGGCGGGGATGCATTTCGCGTGGAAGAGGCGTATGCCGCAGCCTGCGCCGCTCGGGAGGTGATGGCGATGGTGATGGCCGGACGGGTTGATTGCGGAGATCTGGATTTGGAAGCCGCCGAACAATTATGCCGGTCTGTTCTTTATGACAATGCGAAGGCGTTCTTCGACCTCTGATGCTATTCAGATTTCTTCCCGGTCACCACAATGATATCATAGACCGAAGACCAGGTTAAAGGTTTCGATTTGGCTTCCTTCCCTAATATTTTTACCAATTCATCGGCTACAGGTTTATAGTTTTCCGTGAAAAACACGGTGGGGTTTTTAAATGAAGGCCGGGGCGCCAACCCCACGCGCTTCACCGGGTACCCCATTTGCCTGAGAAGACTTGAAGTTTCAAGAGCGGGTTTGATTTCACCATCCCCGCTCAGTACACTGATATTTATTTTAGACTGATCTTTACGCATCTCGAGGTCTGTCAGTTTTGATTCAAGGGCCTTCTTTTCTTCCTCGAGGCGCGACAGTCTCCGCTCTAAATCACTTTTCTCGGCCTTTGCCTGGTTGGTTTCTTCTTTTAATTTCCCGGCCAGCGCTCCAAGTTGTTTGCTTTTATCAGACTGTTTTTCAAGCCGGTTTACCTGCCCGCGAAGCTTCTGATTATCCTCTTTCAGTTTTTGTATCTCATTCCGCATCTCTTTTTTGCTCATCTTGGGTTGGTCTTTTGCCTTGGAACCGCCGCTGTTCCATTTGTCAAAAGAGGAGCAACCCTGAAGAAATACGAGGCAACATGCAAAGATGAGAAAAGTCCGTTTCATTTTTCCTCCCTCCTAAATGAGCCGTTTGTGGATTAAGATGAATGAGATGGCATTCTTATTATCATATGCGCCTGTATAAGAAAAACGGAATTTACAATATCCCATTTTGAGTGGATATTTTCCAATCATCCGGCATTCCGATCAGGATTAATTCGCTAACCAGACTTTTTCCAGAGGCATGCGATTGTCTGCATTCGGAACAAATCCTCTCACGTCCTTTCTGAATGCGACAGCCTCCTTTGGGTTGCAGATCCAAACCGTTGGGACTTCTCCGGCTATCAACGCTTCGGTTTTGTGGTAGAATTGCTTCTGTTCTTCGATGGTCTTGGCAAATTTGACTTCTTCGAACAGCTTGTCAGTTTCCGGATCGGCGTAGAAACTCTTGTTGAAAACGGATCCTGAAGAGAACAGTTGCTCAGCAGAGTATTCCGGATCCACCGCATCGGAACCCCAGTCTTCGAGTGCCGCCTGAAACAGTTCCGGCTTGCCTTTGAATGCTCTTCGTACATACACACGGTCTAACAGTGTGGATTTTTCCAGCGGAAGGACTTCCACCTGAACCCCGACATCCTGCATGAACGCCTGAATCATGGTCGCCTGTTCCACGAACACATCCTTGTTGGTCACCATCAATTGAAATTTCAATGGATTATTGGGACCATACCCGGCTTCGGCCAGCAGGTTTCTGGCTTTTTCCGGATCGTAGGGGTAGGGCTGTTTGAAATCGGAGTTATGGGTCCAGAACCAGGGGTGATAGGGGCCGACCGATTCCATGGCATATCCTTCGAATACCCCTTCGATGATTCCCTGCCGGTCTATGGCATGGGCCAGTGCGCGCCGAACTCGGATGTCGTTGAACGGTTTCATTTTCGTGTTCAGATAGATCTGCTCATGCTGAATGCCCGGAATCAGCTTGACCTCAATATTGTTATCGGCCTGCAGGGTCTTGACGTATTTCAGTGCCACATTCGACAGGATATGGACCTTATCCAGTTCGAGTTGAAGGAGGGCAAGCTCCTCGTCAAAGGTATACTTAAAAATGATCTTATCAAGGTAGGGTAAACCCTTTTTCCAGTAATTCGGATTTCGCTCCACCACGATGCGATCCCTCTCGATCCATTCCACGAACCTGAAGGGACCGGTTCCCACAAATGCCTTGAACCCGAAATCATTTCCGTACTTTTCCACCGCTTTTTGAGAAACCGCTATTACATCCCGGGCGGCAAGCTTCACCATAAATGCGTTGTCCGGTGTTTCAAGTGTGATTTTAAGGGTATAATCATCCGTTGCCTCGACCTTTTTCACTGCTTTGTATTTATTGAGGAGGCTTGATTTGTTGGTTGGATCCAGTATCCGGTTGATGGAGTACGCAGCAGCATGGGCGTCATACTTCGAACCATCATGGAACTTGACGCCTTTCCGGACAGGGATCGTGTAGACTTTTCCACCATCAGTGATCGTGGGCAGGGCAGCGGCCAACCGGGGTGTAAAGTTACCCTTTTCCACATCCCAGTCATAAAGGCATTCCCCGAGACCGGTGTCGTGAATAATCCGTTCTCCGGTTGCGGTCTGAATGTGGATGGGGTCCATGGTCCACATGTCCTGTGAAATCACCGCCTGTAATGTCCCCCCTCGCTTGGGCGTTTCGGCCATGGCCGCAGCGCCAAAGCAGATCAACCCTGCGAGGAGAAGCATTAACAGAGTATATGTAAAACGGTTCATACGTTCCCTCCTTTTTGTGCGTTGGCGCTTTAAGCTTTTTAAGACGGCATCTAAAAATAGCGGCTGGTTTTCTTGTTCTTTCCGAGCATCCCCCTGATTACCAAAAGCGCTTGATTCCGGTCTTCCATGTTCAATACCTGTTCCAGGCCACCGGCATCCAAACTCATGTTGATGGCTTCCTTGGTCAACCGCAGTCCCATGGGATTTTTGGAGTTCATGGTTTGTGCCAGCTCAACGGCCGTGTGCATGAGCGCTGAACGATCAACCAGCCGGCTGGCCATGCCCAGAGCCATGGCCTCCTGGGCGCACAAGAAATCTCCGGTGAGCATGATTTCGTAGGATCTTCCGGCGCCGATCAATCTAGGGAGAAAATAGCTGCAGGCCATATCGGCGCCACCGAGACCGATATTGATATAAGCTGCGGAAAAACGGGCATCATCGCTGATTACCCGTATATCGGACGCCAGAGCAAAACTGAACCCCAATCCCACGGCCGGGCCATGGACGGCACTGATGATGGGTTGCGGCACCCTCCGCATGGCAAGGGTCAGTCTTGCCATGCGGGATTGGAACTCATAAAAATGATCCGGATCCATATCCGAAAGCGTTTTCATGGCCGATTTCATATCGAGTCCTGCACAAAACCCTTTTTCGCCGTTCCCGCAGAGGATTAAGACATGGGTATCCAGGTCATGCCGTTTGTCCGACCAGAAATGTTCCAGTTCCTCCATCATCTGGATATTGACGGAGTTGTAACGGCGGGGACGATTCAGTGCGATTTGCCCGATACCCTTCTCCAGTTCTTTATATTCTATGGTTTCATATTCCAATGGCATCCTCCTGTGTCCTATTATTTATCTTTGGGTGAAATGAGGATTTTGATTCCTTTCTGTTGTTCATGCATTTTCAACGCATCGTGGAATTTTGACAGGTTTAGCCTGTGGCTGATCAGGGGCTGAACCTTGAGCGTTTCGGTAGAGATTAATTCCAGTGTCCTGGGATATGTATCATGGCTGAGCAGAGAGCCCAAGACCGACAATTCATTTCTGAATACTTGATAAGGGCTGAATTCCACCCGGGTTGCCGGATCATTTACACCCACGAGGATGATTTTTCCTCCGGGTTTCACCACTTCGAAGCATTGAGAGACCGTAACCGGAATGCCCGCGCTTTCAAAAACCACGTCCACACCACCGTTTGTAATGTCCTTTATCTCTTCCACGGGATTTTGTTGGCCCGGATCGATGACTTGTTCAGCTCCCAGTTGGATCGCCAACTGTCGCCGGATTGATTGAGGTTCTGAAACCACGACCTTCGTCGCGCCGGATAGCACGGATAACTGCATCAGCATCAATCCGATGGCGCCCCCGCCCAACACGGCCACCGTCTGCCCCGGTTTGATGTCCGCCCGATCCGCAGCATGTACACAGCAGCTTGCAGGTTCAAGAAATGCGCCGCACTCCAGAGGCGTGCCCTCTTTTAAACAATAGACCTGGCTTTCCGGCACACAGGTATATGCTGCGAATCCTCCTCCTTTGTAGTGATACATGCCGATTCGATCGACACACAGATTAGGTTGTGAGCTCTGGCAATATGCGCAGACCCCGCAGGTGATGCCCGGATCCACGGCAACCGGATCGCCGGGAGCAACACTTTTCACTTTGGAACCGATTTCCCTGATAATACCCGACACTTCGTGCCCGGGTGTACAGCCGATATTGAGTTTCCAGGTGCCGTGGTACATGTGTACATCCGTTCCGCAGAAGCCGCAGTATTCGACTTCCACCAGCACATCATGATCACCGACATCCGGAAGCGCTCGTTCTTCCAGTCTAAAATCTTTCACTCCGTGAGAGACAATGGCTTTCATAAACCGTTCCTCCAATATCAAATTATACCGAAATCCTTTACAGATCATTTCCAAAATAGTTTACGACATGATACATATCCTAGAAAGCGCTTTTCGATTCAACCCTATTTTGTGCCGGACCGATTATGCAGAATATGACTTCGAAAAAGGAGGGTGTCGATACCCGTCATATTTTTCTTTATTCAGGTCTGGGGTGGATTGTCGCGGCGGCGATTGGGATTGCCTGGGCCTTGGGTGCACGATCTTTGAGCCTTTCGAAATTGTTTGCCGCCCAATCAACTCTGGGGATATTCGGTTTTGCCGGCAGCATGTCTCATTACTTCCTTCTTGGTAAAACAAAAGTAACACGGGATCGGCGAATCAGTATTGTCCTGTCTTTGGTTTGGGGTGTCTTTTTTGCCGGAGCGGTGACACCGCTTTTTTCCATCTTCGGAACCCCAGTTAAAATGGCTGTTTTCGCATTCAGTTCTTTTGCTGTTTTCGGAGCCCTCGGCGGTATGTCAACGGCCTGGATAGCGAAGCGGATGTTCGATGATTTTTCATGCGAAGACATAGTGCCGATTATTGTTATTTGGGCTTTCGGTCTAGGCCTGGGCGCCATATCGGTATCCGTCTCAGCCGCTTTTTTAAAGTTATTTTTTCCGGAACCCGTGGGCATGGTGCTGGCCATCGGCGCCATGGCATTAATGCTCGGAGCCTGCAGCGGATTTTCACTGGCCCTTTGCGTGCCGGAAAAAGACATTGGAAGTAGGTTTTTTAAGCCCGCTGACATATATGATCGGGCGCTTTCGGATGCGAGGCCTGAGTACGGAATGCTCACGGCAATTCTGATTTTCGCTCCATTTTATCTGAATGATTTTTCCAATATCTTCATCTCAGATTGGCGGTGGTGGTTGTTCATCGACTATGTTTTTGTGCGATTATTCCCTTTTATTGTAATCTGCCGGTTGCTTTCAAATAATCGAGTGTCTCCTGAGGCAATGGGAATAGGACCGCAATCCATGCTATCTTCTATTATTGTTTATATTGTAGGAACCCTGGCGGCAATACTCATCCTTCAAAATAAATCTTTTATCCTCAACGGCATTCCCGGATATCAACCAGTGGGGGTAATCCCCAAGATCTTCCATGCGGATTGGCGGTGGTTTGATTTAACCGCCGGTCTGATGGCTACCGGTGTGGTTGAAGAACTGGTTTTCAGAGCATATCTGTATTCTTTTTTACGCCGCTTCACCGATCGTTCACTATACATCGTATTGATATCGGCAACCGCCTTCGGGCTTATCCACTGGAGTCTCGGGTTTCACCATGTTATTGCCGCCTCGGTAATCGGGGGGGTATACATGCTGCTATACATCAGAACGCGATCTTTGCCTGCCCTTGTTTTCGCCCATTATACGGTGAACTTCATGGAATATTCGGATGTGGTGGATAAGTTTCTCTTCAGATACTTCTAAACCCACGCCTTCTACCGGTCAGGATAAACGCCTTTGGGATTTAGGCATTTTTTATTATTCACAGAATGATTTGGAGGGGTTTCAGGTGTCAGGTTTCGGGTGTCAGGGGTGTTTTTCTGAAACCTGAACACTGAAACCTGTAACCCAATCCCCCTAATCTGTGTTAATTTTCAATCCTCGAAAGGATTGTTTCTGAACACGGGATTAAAATGCGGTTACCCTGTCCAATCGGTTTGCCACTCTTGAACCCCAAAGCGCATTGTGTCATTATTCGCCGATTAATTTGAGCTGGAGGGTCTAAAACCCAAATTTGCGGCACAGGATATTGTAGCCAAAGAAAAATGAATATTGCGGAGGAAATATATGACGCTTGAACAATCGGTACTCGAGGCCATTGAGAAAAACCAAGACCGGCTGTTTGAAATCCTCAAGACGTTAATCCGTTTTCCCACCGAAAACCCGCCCGGAAAAGAAGCACCGGCCCAGGAGTGGATATCGGAAAGATTAAAGACGGTTACCGACAAAGTAGACGTGTTCGAAGTACTGCCGGGGCGTTCAAACGTTGTCGGGGTCGTTAACGGTGCCGGCGGCGGACGGTCGGTGATCCTAAACGGCCATGTGGATGTGGTGGAAGCCAAAAAGCGCGAAGCCTGGGAACATGATCCCTTTGATCCGATTGAGAAAGAGGGCTTTATTTACGGACGGGGGGCATCGGACATGAAATCCGCCATGGCCGGATATCTCTATGTCCTGGAGACTTTGAAGAAGGCCGGAATCGGCTTAAAAGGTGATGTGATTTTTCAAAGCGTAGTCGGGGAGGAGGAGGCAGAGCCCGGAACCAGAATGGCAGCCGAGCGATACCCGGCAGACTTCGCTATTGTCGGCGAGGGGACCAGGGCCAGGCAGATCGTTGCCTCCGTGGGCACCATGACAGTCAAAATTACGATCAAAAGCCCCTATACCCTACACCTGCATGCCAGGCGCCAGGCGATTCATGCCGGTGGCGGACTCGAAGGGGCCAATGCCATAGAGAAGATGGCTTTAAAGATTATTCCGGCTTTAAACGATCTTGAAAGAGAGTGGTCGGTTTTTAAAAAATACCGGGGAATTCCTCCAGGGCAGACCCTTATCAACCCTTTTCTCATTCGAGGCGGAGACGATGCCGGATATCTGCCCGATGAATGCTCCATGTACGCGGTCGTCGTATATCTTCCTGACGAAGCTCCGGACAAGGTGAAACAGGAAGTCGAAGAGCAGATCCATCGCGCCGCAAACTTAGATGGATGGCTCAGGAAACATCCCCCGCAAATCGAGTGGAACCCCCAGGATCAACATTGGGCGTTTCCGGCTTCGGACCTGGATGTCGATCACCCGGGTGTTCAGCAACTGGGAAAAATCATTGAAGATGTGGCCGGATGCCAAGCGGAGTACGGCGGTCGGGGCGGTATTACGGATGCCGGATGGTTCCCCATCAACGGAACCCCGGCGGTGGTTTACGGTCCCGGTGATGTTTTCTATGCTCATCGAATCGACGAGCGGGTGCGGAAGGAAGATGTTCTTCTGTTTGCCAAGGTGATCGGTCTGTTTTTGTTGCGATGGTGTGAAGTGGTCGAATAGATTAGAGTTAAATACGATGGCTGGACTGAAAAAGGGTATTATCGGTATCGGAATAATCGGTATCATTTGGCTTCAGGCCGGATGTGCGCAAATGGTGGTGCCCGGGACCGTGGCAGGCGCCGGGGAGCTTTATCGATACTCCATCGGAAATATGGCAAAACGAACCTTCGTCGGGGATATGAAGCAGACAGTCGATGCGGCCAAGTCGGCACTGGAGAAAATGGGAATTGAATTGGTAGAAACCAGCTCCAAGGATGCGGAGACTATTCTTTATGCTGAAACACCGGAAATGGAAATAACCCTTCAGCTCCAACCGGTAACCTCAACAACCACCCATGTAAGCATTGATACCAAAAAAGGGCAATGGGCCAAAGACAAAGCCACAGCAAACGAAATTCTGTCCCAGATCGGACAAATTCTGGAGAACGAGACAGCGTCTCGGAAGCGGTTTTCCAGGGTTTACGTGAAAAATGAGTGTGGCCGGCCCATTCAGGTTGCCATATATTATCTGGTCGGTCCTGAAGGATCCCAGGTCTGGGGAGCCAGGGGGTGGTTTTTCATAACCCCGGGTACGAGAAAGCAGATTGCCGAAACCGACAACCGGTATGTGTATCTTTATGCGGAATCAAGCAGCGGAAAAAAGTTCCGTTGGACCGGAGGCGAGTTCCAAATTTTCAAAGGAAAACCTCACGGCTTTTTCAAGATCGATATGGGGCAGAAGCTCATAGATTTTACACAGACCCTTACCTGCGACTAAAAAGATTTCAAGGCAATGGGGACAGGTACCGCAATACAGGCCGCAGATGCCCGCCAGATGTCTTTTGTTTTCCGTCATAATGCACCGCCCGCCCTTTATTCCTCCAGGATGCGATATGAATAATCGACTTCCGCCTGAATGGATCCGATTGCGCTGCAATACTTTGTTACAGACAGCTCAACGGCCCGCTCCACATCCGAAGGCTTGACGCCCTGACCATAGACCAGAAACTCCATCTGTATTTTGGTATATCCTTTGGGGTGATCCTCTTTACGGTCACCGGTGATATTGATTTTAAGACCCTTAAATGTGGATCGTTTCTTTTTGAGAATGGATACCACATCCATACCGGAGCATCCTGCAATTCCCATGAGGACAACCTGCATCGGGCTTGGTCCGCTGCCTCCTTCCGGGTTGTCCAGAATGATTGCGGGGCCGTCACCTACCCGGCCGACAAACTGAAATCCATCGATCCATTTTATCTGTGCGCTTACACTCATGTTTCTTCTCCTGCAGTCTGGTTTATGTCATACCAACTCCATTCTGTACATGAACTGGTTAATTTGCTGATTATCTGATATTTACGAACAGTTCAACTCTGAACTCTCCACCCCCGATGTTGAAAACTGAATCGATCTTTCACTTTTCGATACCAAAACCGGTAACATCAAAGCTTGAAAAAGGAGATAGGATGATGGCCAAATATCATAAAACCGGATACTATCTGCGTATATTACTCTGTTTGATACTGCTGCTTTCAGTGACTACTGAACTGTGGGCAATGAAACAGGAAGGGTCTAATAAAACGGATTCGCAATTAACCCCTGCCCAGCTTCGATCCGAGCTGATGAACTTCGCGGATCGATACACACAATACCTTTCTCAGGCCTCCATAGAATTTAAATTGAGGGAACCAAGAATTCATTCCCGCCAAATTTCTCTCAGCACTAATTTTCTTGAAGCGTCGGCAGCCTTTGATATTGCGGGCGGTCAAAACCCGGATACAGCCCTATTGGACATGGTGGTTCTGGTTACGTTACAGCGGATGGTCTGGGAGGAGTACTGGAAACCGAACTGGTTTAAAAAATCGGCCGATGTGTATGTCGAAACACTGCGCCGGGCGGAAACCGATATATGGAAGATTGCTGAAAAAGTGCTGCTGCCGTCCCATCTGCAGAAATTGAGGGAGCTTATAGACGAATGGCATGAAACGCATCCGAAACAGTGGTTGGTATCTTATATTCGGTTCAGCGATTTTGATGAGGCTCGCAGAGCGTCTATCGAAAAATCCGTTAAGTCGGGAGGGTTATTGGCGCCGATCAAAGAGGCGACCGAGGTAGTGGATGAAATCCGAATGCTGGGCGAACGCGCCATGTACAAGCTGAGCCGGATGCAGTTGTTGTTGAATCTGCAGGTCCAGATGTTTTTGCTGGATGTGATGGTGCAACCGGAGGTCGAGAAAATATTAAAGGAAGTTCCAAAATTTTCAACCGTGTCGAATCGATTCGCCGATGCAGTGGAAAAACTGCCCGACCAGATCAAGACGGAACGGACCGATGCGATTAATCAGGCTATGAATCAACTGACCCGGTTTCGAAAAGAGACCCTCAATCAACTCATGAACCGGGTTACTAGTGAAAGAAAAGACTTGATCAATCAGCTCATGGAGCGGATAGCTACCGAGCGGAAAGCCGCCGTTCATCAAGTGCTGGAAGGCGTGGCCAATGAACGGAAAAACATCCTGAATGACTTCGTGTCTCAAGACCAACGCCTTACCGGCCTGCTCGGAGAGCTTCGCGGGACATTAACGCAGGGCACCGAGCTGGCGACTGCATTAAACTCGACCGTTGCGGCAGCGAACACACTTGCAGCCAGATTCGATAAGGACACCTCCGACCCTTCACCCCCGAAAGATGATGCCGGGATTAAAGACTACCAGGCGTTGGTTTCGGAAGCATCGACAACCGTTATTCGACTCGGGGATCTGGTACAGACATTGGATAAGTTTATGGGTTCCCCGAACTGGGATAAACGGATGCCGCAGTTTGCCGGTTTGGTTGGTCAGGTGGAGCAGGAAAGCGAGAAGCTTCTAAACCGTGTTTTCTGGAAGGGTACCGGTTTGATACTCATCTTTCTGATCGGGTCATGTCTCACCGCCATTGTTTATCGACTTGCGACGCGGAAGATGTCGCATTAGATCGATCATTTTCCATGAGCTTGAGCATGTCAGAGGGCATAGGCGCTTCAAAGGTCATGGGAGTATTTCGTGTAGGATGTTCCAGCCGGAGCATTGCCGCATGAAGCGCCTGCCGGGGTATCCGAAGGCGCCGGGAATCTTTATCGGTGAGCTGATCTGAAATAAACCGCAGATAAATGGTTTCATCCACCCCATAGAGTTTATCTCCCACCACCGGATATCCAAGACTGTTCAGTGTTGCCCGGATCTGGTGCGTACGTCCGGTTATCAATACGGCAGAGATCAGGCTGATCTCTTTGAATCGATCTTGATTTTTAAAAATGGTTTCACAGAATTTGCCTGCGGCGGTATTTTCTTCATCCGAAGGAATCGGAGAGAATTTATATTTCTTTCGGATCTCGCTCTCCGCAGATAGCTCAAGCATGCCCCGGGCGTGTATCGGTTCTTTTGGAAAAGGACCTTCCACGAGAACCGAGTAATGCTTTTGAACCGTTCTCCTTTCAAACTGTTGGCGACAGCATCTGGCGGCCTCTTTGTTCTTGGCGATCAGCACAATGCCGGAAGTTTCCCGGTCCAGGCGGTTGATCATTCCCATGTAATCGAGGTTTTTGGTATTTTTCAGCAGGTACCAGAGGGTGCGTGTGAAATACCGGCCGGAGGGATGGCAGGGAAGGTTTCCGGACTTGTTAATTGCCAGAAGATCTTCATCTTCATAGAGGATGGTGAAATCCTGATCAATGGACGGCTCCGGTTGCTCAGGCGGCCGGTATTCAACCGTATCGTCGCATTCCAATATTCGGTCAGAAATCGTTGCTTTTCTGTTAACGCGGAGACTTCCGGCCACAATGCTTTTCTGCCATTGATTGCGGTTTTTATAAGTAAATCGATCGGTGAGAAAATCCAGCAGTTTTAAACCGGCTTCGTGGGGCCTGATCCGGACCGATGCACGCCGTTTTATGTTGGCCATGTCACTCAGCGTCCTTATCAAACAACGTTTGCATTTCCGACGGTAAGATGCCGGTGGTAATTCTTCTGGGAGAGATTTCATTCGGCAATACCAGTTCGAGGGCGAAGGCATGGAGACCGAGTCGGTGAAATCGGGCCCGCTGCTTCAGGTATTTTACCGAACGGCTGGTGCCGTAGCGTTTGTCTCCAATCACCGGGTGTTTGGCCAGGCAAGCGTGGCGTCGTATTTGATGTCTTCGCCCGGTCAAGGGTTCTGCTTCGACAAGCGTGTAATGGGAGCTGTGGTCGAGAATCTTATAACGGGTCATACATGGAAAGCGCTTTTCGCTCCCTTGGGGATTTTTACGTCCTGAAGCATTTCGGCTCAACGGCCAATCCCAGACGCCCCATTCATCATCGGATCCTGCGGCGCCTGCCAGACGTCCATGAAGAATCGCGCGGTAGGATTTCCTTACGGTCCGCTCCTGAAATTGGATGCCCAGAAAAGACAGGGCGGATTTTTCACATGCCATGAGAATAAGGCCGCTGGTTTTTCTGTCCAGCCGGTGGACTGCATGAAACCCGAAGGATGAATCGAACCCGATGCGGCCGGACAGGTTGCCATCTTCATTGAAATAAGAATTGAGCAGGGAGCATAAATCTTGTCCCGGTTCATTGTGAACGCTCAAATTAACAGGCTTGTCAACCGCCAGCCAGCTGCGACCATGTTCAATGATCGGAATCTTGAAATTCTCAATTTCTATCTGCACGGCTTTTATCTCAATTCAACCCCAGCGGGTTATTTCTCGAACACCTATCGTTTACATTATTTACGTGGCGGACATTGTTCTACACCCGGTGCGGTCCGTAAACCGTTCTATCGGCTTGGGGACATGGGTGAAATCCGGACTCGGGCATTGATGCATACATTTTCCGCAAAAATCGATAAACCCCATGAGGAACAGGCCCTTGTCCGGTATTTCACGCTTCCCGGCCGCCTTAGCGAAATCGCTCTGTTTGAATTGTTCAGGGGGCTCGAAATGGGTGCGGGATCCGGACCCTTCGGTAAATCCGTCCAGGCACCAGCGGCAGCGGAAATGATCCAGATGCGCATATCGATACGTCTGCCCGTCCATAACGAATTCCTGGGCTTTTTCTTTGTCCAGGGCGCCGATGGGGCATGTTTCAACACATGCATGACCACAAATATCCGGTCGGCAGACAGCTTTGGATTCCATTAACTCCCCGGGTTCAAGGGGGGCTTCGGTAATGACGGATATCAGTCGCTGCCTGGCGCCATGATTCGGGGTCAAAAAGAGATTGCTCCATCCGAAAGCTCCCAGACCGGCTGCCAGCGCCGCATGTTTATGGGAAAAATCACCCAGGTATCGACCCCATTTGTCGAAATGTTCGTAGAAGCGATATTGAACCAGGGTATGTGAAGGCGGCATCGGCAAGCTCGGATAACCTCGTGCCTCTATTGCCTTTGAAACCTTCAGGGCAACGTGGGAAAGTTCGTAGTTCAAATAAGAGAAGCCGAACCACATATACGGTCCCGGATGGGTGCCGGGGTCTTTATATGTTCCCCAAACCTGGCTGATTGCCCGGGGGTATGATATGGCTATGGATACCACGGAAAGGGCTTTTGCAAGGAAATATTCCGGCCGGGTTTCCTCAGGACCGGCGGCGAACCGCTCAACAGGGGCAAAACCCACCAGATCGGCACCGGCTTCTATCGTTATGGATCGAATTTCACGAGATAGGGAATCCATTGTTTAACCTCCCGGAGATAAGGTTTAATCGTCTTTGCAATCCGCCGCAGGCGGATTCTTGCGATAAACTGTCGTGACTTTACAGGATTTATTTCCGGTTATCCAGGTAAGATTTCCTGATTCGATTCGGCAGCTTCTGAATGTAGTTTTTTTCAAGAAATTGTTTAAAATCCGACAACGCCTCGGCCCGTCCTTCATGGAACCGCTTTTCCGAGCTGTCAGCATCGGTTTTACCGCAAGAATTTTCGGCTTCGAAAAGGCGTTTTTCGATTCATTCTTTCTTTCAATTGTCCTTCATAAAACCGTTTGGGCGGCAGGTCTCTTTGCCCGAGAAAATAATTACTATTGACTCGAATCATAATATTCTGGTTTAAAGATTATGATTTAAAGATGCCTGTGTGTGATATTGCTTCGCTTGCGGACCAACTGATTTCATTATATGTTGTCATTAGCTTCATAAACTAATTGAAAAGGAGGATGTTATGAAGAGGTGGTTTTTTTGGATGGTTGCCATAGCATTGGTGGTCGGTTTCGGCATGCAATCCCAGGTGCTCGCCGAACCCAGAATAGCGGTAAAGCAGATGGCGAATTTGTCGAAAACCGAAACGATTTCCATTTTCGGGTCCGGTTTTGCTCCGGGCAAGGAAGTTAAAATCCTTTATACCGATCCGGAAGGCGTTACAGCGGATTTAGAGTCTTCCCTTGATCCCACACCGTCAGTCAAAAACGACGGCACGTTTTACGCAGTCTGGAAATGCGGCCAATACGTCAGCAAAAAAATGGTTCGGCCCGGTGTGACCTACATCAAGGTTGTAGACGAAGATTATAACCTGCTTGCCCATGGCTCCATCGCCTTTTTCAAGGATGGCGCTCCCATGAAGTCCCCCGTGGTGGCAGCTACTCCCATGGTTAAAATGGGAAAAAAAGCTGAGGTTTACATCGCAGGCTCAGGCTTTGAGCCGGGTCAGGACCTTGCAATCATCTACACCGATCCCCACGGGGCTACTGCCGACCTTGGAGCGTCTCTGAAGCCCGCTCCTAAAGCGGACAGCAAGGGAGAATTTGCAACCGTATGGAGTGCAGATCTATACATCAGCAAAAAGCTGATTCAGCCGGGTGTGGCAACCTTCAAGGTAACCGACAGCGAGTACAGTGTGCTTTCTCACGGTTCCGTTGCCTTTACAAAATAGAGCCTGAAAAATAAGGTTAAAGAGAACGGGATGCCGGCCGATGTCTGGCCGGCATCTCCCGTCTTGCTTTAAGAATGATATTGAGATCCATCTTATGTCCAAACATGGGGTGGTTTTTTAATTTTTGGTGACACGGATGAACACAGGTTTTTAGATTGAGAATAAAATATTAATATCTTTATCTGCGTGTATCTGCGAAAATCTGCGTCCCATTTTAACTTGATCCCGATTCAGGAGGATTGTAGACACATTCGCATGAACTTACAGATAAAGGGCCGTTTTTATATTATCGCTTCAGCCCTCATGGCACTCTTTCTAGGGGCTCTGGACACTCTGATTATGAGTGCAGCCATGCCGTCTATTGTTGCGGACTTGGGTGGGCTCGACCTGTATAGCTGGGTATTTTCCGCTTATCTCCTGAGTCGTGCCGTATCTCTTCCGATTTTCGGCAAACTGGCCGATCTGTTCAAAACGAAAAATCTATTTTTATTCTCAGTTGCCATGTTCATCCTGAGCTCTTTATTGGCCGGCGTCTCTGTTTCCATGACCCAGCTTATCGTTGCCCGGGTGGTTCAGGGAATCGGGGCAGGGGGTTGTTTTGCGCTGGTCACCATTGTTCTTTCAGAAGTTTCCACACCGGAAAAGCGGGGGAAAATGCTGTCCCTCGGAAGTTTTGTGTGGGGATTGGCCAGCGTTCTCGGACCGCCCATCGGTGGGTTTATCGTGTACTATTTTTCTTGGCAATGGATTTTCTACATGAACATTCCTCTTGGAAGTATATCTTTTCTGGGAATATGCCTCTATTTCAAGGAAACGCGACAGAAAAGGAGCGATGTGTCCATCGATGGATGGGGGATTACCACCCTTTCCGTTACCATTCTGTCTTTGCTTACCGCATTCTTGCTCACCGGCCAGGGAACTCCCTGGCACTCTCTTAAGATTATCGGGCTCTTCGTTCTGACCGTTCTAACCGGTATCGGTTTCTTTTATGTTGAAAAGCGGGCAAAAGAACCGGTTCTTCCGGTGGAGTTTTTTTCCGTCCGGGGGTTTAAGATCGGCAATTGCGCTGTTTTTTTCAGCAGTTTTGCCGTCTTCTCCATAGTGGCATACAGTCCGTTGTTTATTCAGGGCGCCTTAGGGGAAACACCGGTACAGTTGGGAATGGTCATGCTGGCTTTAAGTCTTGCCTGGTCGGCCGGGGCATTGATCTGCGGACAAGTTGCCCATAGAATCGGAAGCAAACCGAACGCCATCGGTGGTGCTTTTTTAATCCTTTTCGGAAGCGCCATGGCGCTTGCGTTCACGGCTTCGACGCCGTTGATTTTTTGTTATATTGCGCTTTCACTGGCAGGTATGGGTATGGGGTTTAGCTCCATCTCGACCCTTCTCGTAGTTCAGAGCAGTCTGGAAGAGAAGGATCTCGGCGTGGCCACCTCGTCTCAGCAGTTTGCCAGAACCCTTGGCGGGACCATCGGAGTGGGGGTAACAGGGAGTATTGCCATCGGCCGGATTACCGAGGGAATGGACCGATTCATCACCTCCGGTGCAACCGGTTCCGTTTCCATGGATTTAATACACCGGATCCGGGGTAATGTGGAAAACCTTTTTCAATCCGATGTTCAGTCCCTTATTCCGGCGCCGGTTCTCCTCCCGCTTCGGGAAATCGTCAGTTCGGGCATTTGGATTGTTTTTTTATTTGCCCTTATGGCTTCAATACTATCATTAATACTTTCATTCAGGCTTCCCGGAAAGAAAGAAGAGTACAATAAAGGATGATGATCATGTGGATCGGATGTCATTAGAAATAATTGAGATTAGAGGTGCGTATGCTGAAAACAAATGAAAGACAGGTGGTCGAATTTCTGCTCCAGTGCAGTCCGGGCCAACCCAGAATCATGCCGGGATGGAAAGTGGGCAGGGACGGGCAGCCATTTTTGATGCCCGGAATCGGCGGAATTACGCTGAATGTTCAGGTGGGCGATTCCGCCTTCGGATTGGCCGGCGATCATGTGGAACCGGGAGTCAGCTGCTCTGCCAATCCCAAACAGCGCATGCAATTTCCAAACGACTCCCTCCAGCTTTTTGCCTGTGTCGGCAACAGGGCGGAGATCGTAACCGGACGGCCAAAGGGTGCCAAGGGTGTTGTAACCGGCACACACGGCGGTTCAGAGCATGTGATGGTGGATTTCGCCGGATCGGCAAGGGAAAAGATGACCTATGACGATGTCATCATGATCCGGGCCCGAGGGCAGGGTCTGCGGCTCCTGGATTATCCGGAAATCAAGCTTTTCAACCTGGATCCATCCTTGTTGAAGAAAATGAAAATCAAAGAAATCGGAAACGGGAAAATCCGGGTGCCGGTCACCACCCTGGCGCCGGCCGCCTGCATGGGATCCGGGATCGGTCAGGCACACGTGGGAACCGGCGATTATGACGTGATGACCAGTGATCCTGAAACAGTAAAGGAATATAAGCTGGATAAAATGCGTTTCGGTGACTTCGTGGCGTTGCTGGATCATGACAATTCCTATGGCCGGGACTATCGGAAGGGGGCGATTACCATCGGTATTGTATCTCACAGCGACTGCCTGCGGGCCGGACACGGACCGGGAATTACCACGCTCATGACCTGCCCGAAACCGTTGATCGAGCCGGTCATCGATCCCAAAGCAAACATCGCCGATCTCATGAAAATCGGTAACAAACGCAAATCAAAATGACAGATGCGCCTCTTTTCATGAAATAGTTTATCCTAATCGGGTTAGCCCAGAATGAGATTCGGCAGCGACAGCGTGATCCAGGGAACAAAGGACACGAGCATCAGCATGCCGACGTCCACCAGGAAGAAGGGGATCATTCCCCGTGATATCTCTTCGATGGACAGCCCGCTGATGGATGCGCCGACAAACAGGGAGTACCCGAGAGGCGGGGTTTCCATACCGACAGCAAAATTGATAACAATAATGGGACCCAACTGGATGGGATCAATACCCAACTGATTTCCGAGATTGATCAGCAATCCTCCCAGAATCACCATTGCCGCAAGATTGTCCATCACGGCACCGATCAGAAGCAGCATGAGGTTTAGAAGGAGCAGTATGACTATTTTATTGGTGGATACACCGATGATCAGGTTTACGATCTTTGCCGGGACCTGTTCGTAAGCCAGAAGCCAGCCGAACACCGCAGCCATGCTGATGATAAACATCACCATAGCCGTGGTTCGCATGGCTCTTAAAATCAGCGGAAGGATATCCGAATACTGCATCCCCTTATAGATGAATAGACCGATAAAAAGCCCGTAAGCCACACCGATCATGGATGCTTCGGTGGGAGTGAACATCCCCCCGTAAATACCTCCCAATATGACAATCGGTGCGAACAGGGCCCATTTCCCGTAGTATGCTGCCTTTATAATTTCACCGAAGGACGCCCTCTGTTCTTTGGGAATGCCCGCCCTTCTGGCGATAAAGTAGCAAACCACCATATATCCCATGCCGTCGATGATGCCGGGTACGACACCAGCAAGGAAAAGTTTGGTGATGGACTGTTCGGCGATTACCCCCCAAACGATAAACGGAATGGACGGTGGAATGATCTGGCCCAAAGGGCCGACACTAGTGGCCAGAGCTGCGGCAAACCGTCTGGTGTATCCGCGTTTTTCCATTTCAGGGATCATAATGGAACCGATGGTTGCGGTTGTGGCCGGAGCAGACCCCGTAAGGCAGGCGAAAAACATGGATGACAGCACCGACACCATTCCCATCCCTCCGGTAACATGCCGGACCAGACTGCCGGCCACCTTCATCAGATGGGACGACAGGCCACCGGCGGTCATGAAATCACCTGCCAATATGAATCCCGGAATGGCAAGCAGCGGAAAATTTTGAGTGCCGGCAATGAGATGCTGGGCGAGGACCAGAATGTCGATATCCAGAACCCATAAGGCCAGAACGGAAGAGATGCCGATGGCAAATACAATGGGAAAGCCTAGAATCAGTAGGATGGCAAACCCGACGGTTAATATCCAGGTGGCACTCATCGAGTTGATTCCTCTTGTCCCGGATTGAATAGGTGTGACAACCCGTGCAGGAGGATGAGCGCCCCACACACAAGGGCGGGATAGTAAAGGAGCACAATAGGGTATTCGATGGTTGCTGAAAGGTGGCCTGCTGTGCGGGTCACAAGATCTTGGCCTGCGTAAACGAGCACGATACCGAACAGGGTGATAATGATCGTGATGAGACGATCCAGTCCTTTGCGCAGGGCGGGCGGAAGCCAGTCGACAAATACGGTCAGCCGAACGTGAAAACCTTCACGCACGCCGAGGCTGCCTGCCAGAATAACCAGCCACGCGAATAACAGCATGGACAGCTCTTCAGGCCAGGACAGGGCATAACCGACCACATAGCGGAAGAAAATTGAAATGAGGATGCATAAGACCAGGACGATGGCCAATCCCACCACCAGTACGATCGTAATTTTAGCGCACCAGTTGCTGATCCTGTCAAGTATTGAGGCCATAGGGAAGTGTGGAATCATTTGCCGCCCCCCGATAACATATATCGGGGGGCGGGTATCCGTATCATCAGGTGGATTCTATTTTACGGCGGACAGCACGCTGTCCAGCAAATCGCTTCCGATACTGTCTCTGAACTCTTCGTAAACCGGTTTCACTTTTTCCCGGAATGCAGCGGGGTCCTTGAGCGCATTCACTTTCATTCCCTTTTCCTTGATTTTTTGGATCAAGACTTTAACATTTTCTTTATTCATCTCGCGCTGGACTTCAATAGTTTTCCGGCCTGCTTTCCGGACAATCGCCTGTTGATCCGGGGAGAGGCTGTCATATTTCCGTTTGGATATGAGCAGACAGATGGCTGAATAGGTATGATTGGTTAGGGACATATATTTCGCTACTTCATAATAGTGATTGTTGAAAATTACGGCGATGGGAATTTCGAGCCCGTCAATGGTCTTCTGCTGCATGGCGGTAAATACTTCACCCCATGCCATGGGAATCGCGTTTCCGCCGAGCGAGCGGAACATTCCGATATAGACCGGGTTCGGCATGACCCGCCATTTAATGCCGGAAACGTCATCGGGCATATAAACCTGGCGTACATTGTTAATCATCTGGCGGTATCCACCCTCTGCAAAACCGAGACCGATGATGTTCTTTTTTTCGAGGCTTTTCAAGAGCTTCTGGCCGATGGGGCCGTCGAGGATTTTATGAGCTTGCGCTTCGTTGGCATACATGAACGGCATGTCATTGACCTGAAACGGTTTTGCAATATTAGAAATGGGGGAGTTTGTGATTACGGAAGAATCGAGGGTTCCGAAGCTCAACCCCTCGAGCATTTCTTTTTCATCTCCAAGCTGTCGGTTTGGAAACAGCTGAACGTCAAATTGACCGGGAGCCATTTCCTCCAGAGCTTTTTTGAATTGCCTGGCAACAATGGCATATGGATCTGTTTCTCCTTCCGCTGTTGTCCAACCGAATTTGATGGTAACCGGCGCAGCCAAAACGGCTGTCCCCATTGAGACCACAAATGCCATTGCGATGATGATAATAAATGATTTCTTTACGTTATTGGTAGCCATTTTTCCCTCCTTTAATACGGTTTGTTTACATCTTTTGTATAAGAAGAGCCTCTTTATTTTTAAACCTTGCACATTAGACTAAGATTTATCAAAGATGCCTGTCAAGCCATTTTACCCCCCCAACCCACTTCTTATTTCCTTTTTGTTGATCTTTCCCACACTGGTTTTCGGAATGTCTTCTACGAAGATGACCCGGTCCGGGATTCCGTATTTGGGGATGATCCCCTTGTCCGCTTGCGCCTTAAAAAAAGCCTTGATGTCATCTTCCGTTATCCTGCCCGCATGGGATTCCTTGAGAACGATTGTCGCGATGGGCCGTTCCCCCCATTTCTCATCCGGCACACCGACAACCGCCGCTTCGCTGACCGCCTCATGCTGGGATGCGATGTCTTCGAGAAGAAGGGATGAGATCCACTCCCCCCCTGTTTTGATGACGTCTTTCATGCGATCCGTTATTTTCAAATATCCTTCTGGATCGATGAAACCCACATCGCCGGTATGAAGCCAGCCGTCTTTCCAAAGCGCTTCCGAACGCTCCGGATCCTTCACATACCCCTGCGTCAACCAGGGGGCACGAACAATTATTTCCCCAACACTTTCGCCGTCGTGAGGAACCGGGTTGCCGTCCGGATCCACGATTTCGAGAGTTACATCGGGAATCGGCAATCCCGTACGGCACCGGGCTTCAAGCTGCTCTTCCGTTGTCCAGTCCAGCATGTGCTGTTTCAGGTTGGCGATGGTCAGAACGGGACAGGTTTCGGACATGCCGAAGGCTGCATTGACATTGATCCCGAGATCGAGTCCCTGTCGACAGAGCTGCCGGGGCATTGCAGCCCCTCCGATGATGACTTTCCATTTTGAAAGATCGACATTTTCAGCTTCAGGACTGTTCAGCAACATAAACAGAATGGTGGGCACGCAGTGTGAGAAGGTAACGCCTTCTTTTTCGATCAGCTTCAGCAGTTTTGCCGGTTCATAGCGGCCGGGATACACCTGCTTGGTTCCCATGAGCGTCATGACATAGGGTATGCCCCAGGCATGCACGTGAAACATGGGAGTAAGGGGCATATAAACATCCTGGGGGGTCACGGTTGCATGGATGTTATGAACACTCAGCCCGGCCATGGTCCCGTATGTGTGGAGCACGAGCTGGCGGTGGCTGTAAAAAACCCCTTTTGGAAGTCCCGTGGTGCCGGTGGTATAAAAAGTGGTTGCCATGGCGTCTTCGTCAAAGTCCGGAAAGTCGTATTCGTCTGAACCTCCGGACAAAAGATTTTCATATTCACCGTCTATCCGCAATTGCGTATCCGGTGCCCGGTTTTCGTCGCTGAGAAGGAATATTTTTTTCACTGTTTTCAACTGATCTCGAACCGGTTCCAGCAGGGGGATAAACTCTTCGTTGATCAACAGAATATCGTCTTCAGCGTGGTTGATGGTATACACTATCTGCTCCACAGACAGCCTTATATTGATGGTGTGAAGCACGGCTCCCATCATGGGTACTGCAAAAAAACATTCCAGGTATCGGTGACTGTCCCAGTCCATGATGGCTACGGTATCTCCCTGCTCCACACCGGCTCCTGCCAGGGCATTGGCCAGCTGCGCGATCCGGTGAGCAAAGGTTCGATAAGAATACCTTACCCTGTCTCTGTATACGATTTCCCGATTCGGTGAATAGATGAGCGGCGTATTCAGGATGTTCTTAATCAGCAGGGGGTAGGGGTACGCCGAAGGGGTTTTTTCAATTTTTCTGACAGGCATCTTAAATCTCCTTCCTACCAGTCATATTCCTCTCTTTCGATAATTACCGCAACTCCCTGACCGCCGCCTACACAGGCGTTGGCGCAGCCGTAGCGCCCGCCCTTTGCACGCAGTATGCGGGCCAGCGTACCGGTGAGGCGGATTCCGGTTGCCCCCAGCGGGTGTCCGATGGCAACCCCGCCTCCCATCACATTGACCCGGTCCGGATCGAGGCCCAGTTCCTTGATGCAGTTCAATGCAACGATGGTGAACGCCTCATTGATTTCCCAGTAATCGATGTCCGAGGCGTTGAGGCCTGCCTTTTCCAAAGCCTTTTTACTGGCCGGCACCGGTCCGTACCCCATTATGGTGGGATCGACACCGGCAAAGCCTATGGAGCGGATGGTGGCGAGCGGCTTGATCCCTTTGTTTCTGGCCGTGTCTTTTGACATGAGGACCATGGCCGTGGCGCCGGCATTCAACGGAGAAGCGTTTCCCGGGGTGATCACGCCGTCTTCTTTAAAAACTGGTTTGAGGCCTGCCATTCCCTCAACCGTGGCGTTGTCGCGTACGGCCTGATCTTTATCGACGCACAGGATGGATCCGTCGGCCTGCCTGGCTTCAATGGGAAGGATTTCCTCTGTGAAAAAGCCCTCCGCCCGTGCCTTTGCAGCGAGCTGATGAGAGCGGGCGCCCCATCGGTCCAGGTCCTCTCGGGTAAATTCGGTTTGAGAAAAGAGCTTTTCGGCGGTAAGGCCCATGTTTCTCGATGTTTTCATGTCCCATTTTTTGTACGCCTCATCAGTCCAAAGGATCTGATTGGGGGCAACGTGGCCTTTTTCGGCAAGCGTTCCGCCCATGGGCACCCGGGTCATATGCTCCATACCGCTCACCAGGACGATGTCGGCAAAATCCTGGGCGATCTCCATGAATCCGACATGAATTCCGGCCATGGCCGATCCGCACTGCTGGTCGATGAATTTGGCCGGAATGGTTTCCGGCAGATTCGCCAGAAAAATGGGATACCGCCCGCCAAAAGTGAACTGTTCGTTTACTCCGGCCGCGCACCCGACCAGAAAATCATCGATTTCCTCGGGCGCGATCCCCGATCTTTTAATGGCTTCGGGCAACAGTTTTGCCAGCAGTTCGTCCGCCCGAAGATTGCAGAACCAGTCTCTGGAAGGATCTTTCGGCCTGGACCTGGACTGGGCGGTTCGCAAATAACCGGCAATGACAACTTCATTCATAATAAATCCTCCTTACGCCATACCATACGTAACTCGACATTGTAGATTTCAGTGTTCAGGTGTCAGGTTTCAGTGCCAGCTCTCAAGTAGTGGTGCTCACTGACACCTGACACCCGAAACCTCAGCCTTATCTCATGATAGATGCCATACATCCGAATTTATGATTACTTGAGCGATCTGCGAAACCAGATAATAATACATCCTACTCCTATCAAAGGCGGATGGTTCATGGTATAAAAATCGAAATTTATGATACTGAACTGCGTGCGATTATTTTTCCTTATCGTATGCACAATCGATCAGCAAGCGTTATTTGGGGAGGAAACCGTGGCCGCAAGATTCATCAGCGAGAGAAATCTGAAATTTTTATTGTATGAGGTGTTTGATGCCGAATCCCTAACCCGGTTCGAATACTTCCGGGAGCATAACAAAAAGTCCTTCGACATGGTCCTGAAAGCAGCGCAGAAGCTGGCAAAGGATCTGCTGTATCCAATATTTACTGAAATGGATCGCAAATCGCCGGAGCTGGACAAAGGCGACGTCCGGGTTCACCCTTCCGTTCGAAAAATCATGAAAGAATTCGGCGAGGGCGGATGGATCACCAGTAAGGTCCCGTTCGAGCATGACGGCGAACAACTTCCCAGCCTCATTGCAGACGCATGTGATTTCATTTTCCTGGCCGCCAACTATTCAGCCGGCGTCTATCCCGGCCTTACCACCGGAGCCGCTCACCTGATCGAATCCTTCGGAGACCAGGATCTTTTTGATGCGTATGTGCCCCACATGCATGCCGGAAGGTGGCAGGGGACCATGGCATTGACCGAGGCCGAGGCCGGATCTTCCCTTTCCGATATCACCACTGAAGCCGAGTCCACGGAACAGGGTTACTACCGCATCAAGGGACAGAAGATCTTCATCTCCGCGGGCGATCACGATGGTGTTGAAAATATCGTCCATTTGCTGCTGGCAAAAATAAAAGGCGCCCCCCCTGGCGTGAAGGGAATTTCTCTGTTTGTGGTTCCAAAACGGCGCATGAATGCCGACGGGAGCCTGATTTCAAATGATGTGAATACCTCGGGGCTTTATCACAAACTCGGGTACCGGGGGTGTCCCATCGTTCAGCTCAGCCTCGGAGACGGCAACGACTGCCGTGGATGGCTGGTGGGCGAGCCCCATAACGGGCTCAGATACATGTTTCAGATGATGAATGAATTTCGAATCGGTGTGGGGCTTGGGGCCACGGGCATGGCCACTGCCGCATACTATGCTTCTCTCGACTATGCGCGGACCCGATGCCAGGGAAGAAGACTGTCTCAAAAGGATCCGACCCTGCCGCCCGTACCCATTATCGAACATTCGGATATAAAACGCATGCTGCTTTTCCAGCGCGCGGTCTCGGAAGGGTCACTGTCGCTTCTCATGCAGTGCAGCCGGTATGTGGATCTTCAGAAGATTCTCGAGGGTGAAGAAAAAGAAAAGTACCATTTGCTTCTGGACATTCTCACCCCCGTAGCAAAGAGCTACCCTTCCGAGATGGCCGTCCTTTCCACCAGCACGGGGGTGCAGATCCTGGGAGGCTCCGGATATTGTGAAGACTACCCTCTGGAGCAGTATTTTCGGGATGCCCGCATCCATCCCATCCATGAGGGAACCACGGGCATCCAGGGGCTGGATCTTCTGGGCAGAAAAGTGACGATGCAAGACGGCAAAGCATTTTTCATATATACGGAAGAAGTTAAACAAACCATTTGTGATGCCGAGGAATACCCTGATCTAAAGGTATATGCAGCAAAGCTTTGCGATACATTGGACCGACTCCGGGCGGTCACAGAATCCCTGCTCGCCGTTGCCCGGGAGAAAGGGCCTGAATACTTTCTGGCGGATGCCACCCTATACCTGGAGTTTTTCGGAATCGTCGCAATCGGTTGGCAATGGCTCCTTCAAGGGATTGCCGCTCAGAAGGCGTTGCAGGACAAATGCCCGGAAGCGGATCGGATCTTTTTCTCAGGCAAGATGGCGACGCTCAAGTATTTTTTCGGCTATGAAATTCCCAAGACGTTGGGCCTGGCCGATCGGTTATTAAACAACGACGGGCTGACCCTAGAAATGGAAAGCGACTATTTCAATTAAACCGATCTCTTTAGTAGGCAAATTCATGAAGTGATAAAATCCATTAATCAGATCAAATTCCAATTCCGCCTTGGATATTAGGATGTCTTACTGTAAAACATAAAATAACTAATCAGCAAAGACCTATGATAATTTTCCGGCATTTCCAGGGAATGCAACAGATTGATATCCATCACTAATCTTGAATATCTGGCTGTAATGGGCTGCGACGATTTCATGCAGAAGTTCAGTAGCGACAGTGCTGGTGAAATGATGATAGGCAATTACCCTAAATCGAATCGATCTCGTCCATCTCCTCTTTGGTTAATGTCACCTGGTCGGCTTTGACATTCTGCTCCAGCTGATCGATGCGCTTGGCGCCGGCAATGACGGACCCGACTACCGGTTTATTCAAAACCCACTGAATGGCGATGTGGGAGGGAGCCACCCCTTTCCTTCCGGCGATCTCCTTGATTTTATCTGCGATATCAATATTCCTTTCGTAGACATCCGCATCGAACACCCCGCTTCGATGGCGCCAGTCGTTTTCCGGAAGCTTGCTTTCTTTTGTATATTTTCCTCCCAGCAAACCGAACGCAAGGGGACCATACGGAATTAAGCTGATGGTGTTGGTTTTACAAAAAGGGAGGATTTCGGATTCTACTTCCCGCTGGAGCAAATTATATTTTGACTGCAATGCATCTACGGGTCCTGCTTTTACGGCCGCCTGAAGCTCCGGCATCTCGAAATTTGAAACACCCGCAGTACGGATCAACCCTTCCGCCTTAAACTGCATCAAAGCCCCGAAAGCCTCTTCCGGCGGTGTTTTTCCGTCCGGATAATGAATATAATAGAGGTCTATGTAATCCCGATCCAACCGCTTCAAAGACGCTTCCAGCGCTTTTCGAAGATACGCAGGATCGTTGTTGATCCCCAGCCGCTTTCCCCCTTCAAACATGACGGCACCTTTGGTGGCTACAAGCACATCATACTTTCGGTCTGCCAGCGCTTTTCCCACCAGTTCTTCGGATCTTCCCATACCGTAAATGTCGGCGGTGTCGATAAAGGTGATTCCCAAATTCACCGCTCGCTGAACGATGCGAATGCCTTCGGCTTCATCCACGTTTTCGTACAAATTGTGTCCACCCACGTAATTGGTGCCCAAACCGATTTCGGTGATCTCGATGCCCGACTGCCCCAAAGTTCTTGTTTTCATGTGTTTTTCCTTTAGTTTAGGTGTAACTAAAATCAGTTAATCAATAAACTATCATGGAGTGCCTGAGTATTGGAATGATGGAGTGATGATTATCTTATCCATTCATCCATTACTCCAGTATTCCATTATTCCAGTCTACTCCACGATTGCCGGTCTCAGTTTCCAGAATTCGGTGGCCTGCTCAAAAGCATACGCCAATTGCAGAACACTGAATTCGCTTTGATGGCGCCCTACTATCTGAATGCCTACCGGAAGTCCTTCCGGTGTAAATCCGCAGGGTACGGATATGGCCGGATGCCCGGTTACCGATATATAGTAACAGGACCGCATCCAGTCCAGATAAGTATCCATCTTGATTCCGTTGATCTCGGTAATATACTGCTGTTTAATGTCAAAGGGCGGGACCTGGCTGACCGGAAGAATCAAATACTCATACGCTTCCATGAACTCCCGAAAACGGTGGTATAAAGCGGTTCGTTTGAGCTCGGCCCGACCGATCTGGGGACCGCTCAGCTTCCCTCCCTCCTCGGTGTTCCATATCACCGTATCTTTCATCAAATCCCGATGCGTTTTAAGCAACTCACCGTATTGTATATCAAACAACCATGCCCGCCATACTTTAAACGCTTCGTCCGCTTCGCTGAAATCGGGAAATTTCTCCTCAAGCACACAGCCGAGCGATTCAAATACGCCACGCTGTTTCTCGATGGTATCCACGATCCGGGTATCCACAGGCAATCCGCCCAGATCCATGCTCCAGGCTATTTTGATACCCTTGAAATCTCTATCCAGTGAATTGGTAAATATATCACCCGGCTCTGCAATGCTGATGGGAAACCTGGGATCCGGCCCGGCAATGGCGCTCAGCATGAGAGCGACATCCTGCACGGTTCGGGCCATGGGGCCCTGAACGGAAAACGGCGCCCATCCCACCGCTGCCGGCCATTTGGGCACCCTGCCCGGAGCGGTGCGAAATCCCACGACATTGCAGAAATTGGCCGGATTCCGCAGCGATCCCCCCAAATCGCTTCCATCGGCGATGGGAATCATCCCGCAGGCCAGCGCAACCGCCGCCCCTCCGCTGCTGCCGCCGCAGGTGCGACCCAAATCGTAAGGATTTACGGTTTCACCGAACACCTCATTGAAGGTTTGCGATCCGGCCCCGAACTCCGGTGTATTCGTTTTTCCGATGGTAATGGCTCCTGCATTCTTGAGCCGCTGAACAATGAGTGCATCATGCGCCGGTATGTTGTCTTTGTATATGCGTGATCCGAAGGTGGTCCGGATCCCCTTGGTTTCCACGAGATCTTTATGGGCAATGGGAAGACCGAAAAGGGGGCCGGGCTCGCTTCCGGATGCAATCGCCGCATCTGCCGCCCTGGCGCCTTCCATGGCCTGCTCCGGGAGATAGGTTACAATGGCATTTACCTTCGGATTGATTCGGTAAATCTGATCCAGGTGTGCTGACATCACTTCAGCAACGGATAGTTCCTTGGCCCGGATAAGGCGGGTCAACTCGGTTGCCGTCTTAAAACAGATTTCGGAATTCGACATCTTCATATCCTCCAAATCGGTTTCTGATTAAATATTGTGAATGTAAACATAACCCTTATACTTTGCGCTTTGAGCTTTCAACTTTCAGCTTTGAGCTTACTCATATACCCACGAATTCGATTTTTCTTCAACCCTTTGATAAATTGAGAAGGACGCGGTCCGAAACTGGTAAAGGCCGTTGTGTGGAGCCTACGGAAGTTTGACACTTTTTGTCGGGTTAGTGCTTCAGTTCCTTTGTCTCAGGCACGCTGATCAACAGCGGGATCCGAATCAGCAGATCGACGCCGATAAATGCGATAAAAAGGTAGGCAGGACCAATGGTATCCCATATAAATCCGGCCGCATAGGCCGATACTGCAGCAAGGCTCATCCTAAAGAACCGGTTGATACCCATCCATCTTCCCATATATTCCGATGGAAACAGTTCGAAGATCATCGCCATGGTGATAATTGAATTGATGTAAATGAAACCCTGCAGGGCGCCCGATAGAATCAGAAACGCAGAACTCGGGGCCCAGATAAGTATCAGAATGGAAGCCCACGCAAACGGGGCGATTGAAAGGAGCACCCGCTTTCGCCCGAATCTGTCGGCAATCCTTCCGATGGGGATACCGAGCAAAAAGGGTGTTAGCGCAAATCCGGTCACCATCGCTCCCAGTGTGTATGGATCTGCGCCCTTTACTTCTCTGGCAAAGGCCTGGGCAAATGGAATCACCATGCCCTGAGGCAAAAACACGATTGAAGAAATGGCAAGGAAGCGTTTCACGCTCCGTCTATATGCAAATACCTCTGAAAGCCCTTTAAACAGATTGGGGCTCTGCTTTGCCGAAATTATCCGCGTCGGGGCGGGAAGCTTAATCAGCACAAAGAAAAAGGTGCAAATGGTCCCGACCAGACATATGTAAAACAGCGGCCGGATACCTTCCACATTCACACCGCCGAACCGGATGACCAGAAAGGCCCCGACCATCGGGCCCAGCATCCCCAGCAACCCGGCGGCAAGGCTTTCACAGACACTCATGGCAGTGGCCCGGTCTTTATTTGAAAGCGCGCTGCCGCAGATGACGGAACAGCTGTGCATGCTGGTCCCAAACCCCACCCAATAGGCAAGCATGCCGACAATGATGATCTCCCAGCTCTGAGCAATGGCGTATAAAAACCACGAAACTGCCAGCATTGAAATCCCGACAAGATAGATGACTTTGTACCCTACCCTGTCGATTACACACCCGGTTAAGGGTCCCAGGATGCCGGCAACTCCGATTCCGATGCTGTTGACCAGCCCCAGCTGCAGTCCGCTGGCACCTAAAGAGAGTGTATAAATCGAAAGATACGGCAGCACCATCTGATAGAAGAATCTGTAGATGGAGGTGCGTGTCGCCGTAATCATCCAGTCATGCGGTTGTCTTGTCAGAAATCCGATCCAGGTGGAAACGGCTGTGGTTGTTTTTTCACGTATGCGCATCAGTTATCCGGCTTTCGTTAGGGAACACTCCTATCATTACCCTAATATTAATATCGTTTTGATATCATTAAATGTGTCAACTCTGTTGTTTTATAATTAGCCGCGCACTTCATACAGGGTTCGAGACTATCTGTAAACTCCATACAGGGACCGAAAAACGAAAAGGTAACAATAAAATTCCCCGGGGCAAGCCCTCTCGCTTAGGCTCGACTTTCGCTTCGCTCAAGCGGGGTATTTTTTCGGAATTTCGATTATAAAAACGCCGCAAGCGGCGGGGTATTTGACCCGAGCT
>DUZK01000012.1 GCA_013349495.1 Deltaproteobacteria bacterium | reverse complement strand
CGGCTGTAGTTTCCATCCCAGGTGCCGATACCGGCAGGATATCTGCCGCCAAACCGTACCGGATCTCAAAGAAATCCAGGACGGACGGTTTGTGGCCTGCTACTTTCCGAGAACAGGCTAAGTTGTGGGTTTCAGGTGTCAGGTGTCAGTGTTCAGTTCTTAAGTACGGATGTTTCCTCGTCTGAGAAACCTGGTAAAATCCCAAATCTCAAGCACCCCGCCAGAAAAACGGCGGGCAAGCAAATTACAAATAAATCTCAAATTCCAATATTAAATGACCAAACAGCTGTGGGGTAATGCCTGAATTGGAATTTGCGTGGCTCAACACCAATCCCTGAACCTTTGAATCCCGATTCTTGAGCCCTCATCTGAGAAACCTTGTTTTTTATTATGATGAATCGAGCTCCACTGGCGGCTTAGCTGACATCTGAAACCTGACACCCGAAACCTTTTATTCCGTTGATCCGAGCTTTTCGGCCTATGCCCCATATACCGGCGTCAACCAATCCGCATATTTTGGATTATATCCTCGAGCCACATCGAAGAAACAGCGTTGAATGCGCCGTGTCAGTGACCCGGAATCTAAAGACTTGAGCCTGAAGCCGTCAATTTCGATGATCGGTTTAACTTCAGCAGCCGTACCCACGAAGAACGCCTCTTCCGCCACATAGAGTTCGGTACGATCTACCTCACGTTCAATGACTTCGAGATCCATTTCCTTTTCAGCCAATTCAATGATCGTTTCCCGGGTAACGCTTTCCAAAATTCCCTGGGTAACCGACGGGGTAATGAGCATGCCGTTTCTGACCATGAATACACATGCTGCCGGACCCTCTGCCACTTTACCGTTATTGTTTAGCAGAATTGCATCTTCAAAACCGAATTTACGGGCCCAGATTTGAGCCAACCGGGAATTTTGGTAATTGGACCCGGCCTTCACCCGGGGCGGCACGCTGTCATCCGAGATTCGAGTCCAGGCACTGATGCAGCATCTCACACCTTTTTCGATTTGAGGGGAGGACTGACGCGGCATGGTGGCAATGAACATGCTGACCGGTTCAGTAGCGGAAAAAAGACCGATACCGTTTACCAGCACTTGATGCCGGATATGGACATCTTCCCGGATTTCGTTTTTACGCAGGGTTTCCAGTAGAAATTCCGTATGATTCTCAATCGAGTAGGGGAGTTCCATGTGCATGATCCGCATGGATTCAAAAAGCCGTTTATAATGCTCAGGCAAACGGAAACAGAACAGCTCATTTCTATCGGAATTCCAGTAACCCCGAATGCCTTCAAAAACATTGGCGGCATTTCGAGCACAGGGAGAAAGAACATGTACGGTTGCTTTTTCAAAGGGAACAAATTCTTCATCCATCCAGATATATTTCGGATATTTGGGTGTATCGGCCATTGGTTATCTCCTTTCGAGCATTGGTTATCTGCGTCCCATATACCATATATGATCGGTTTGTAGGTAACGAAACAAGAAAATACAACAGAAAAATTTGATACCCCCTCTTTACTGTTTAGCAGAGCATCTGAATTGAAAAAAGATATTTAACTTGACATTGAGGCTCTGATTTTTTCCACCTTTTCCACCGTCAGGGTGACTGCCCCCCAGTTCTGCTCCACTTTTCCCGTCAGCAGGTACGGCCGGTTCCGGTCGATCATGTGGCAGAAGCGGCGATAGGCATCAGGGAAAAAAGTGGTTTCCACAATGCCGGTTTCATCTTCAAATGTCAGGAATTCCATCAACTCCCCATGCTTGGTATGCACGACTTTGCCGGTGATGATCCATGCCGCCAAACGGATCTGTTTCCCGATGAGGAGGGGAAGATCCACGGCTTTCACTGCCCGGGCCTGCCTGACGAATTCCTGATATAATGCCATGGGATGGCGATCACACAGAAAGCCGAGCACGTCAAACTCCCGCCGAAGACGGTTTCGCTCGGTTTCAGGAGGAAGAAGCGGGATGGTGTCGGCGAGATCTGTTGAGAAAAGATTTTTGGATACGGTTTTTGAGGATTTCGTGTGCCGCCACCGGGCAAGTTCCCACAAAAGACCGGTCCGGCTGTTGTCGGGTGCGAATCTATCCAAAGCTCCGCTATGAATCAGGGCTTTCGCCTCGTGTTCATCCGGAAGGATCCGGTTGAGAAAATCCCGAAAACTTTGGAATGGGGCCTGCCGACGTTGCGAGACGATCCTTTTCCGGATTTCATCCCCCAGATCTTTAACGGCCAGTAGGCCCACTCGGATGGAATTTCCGTTTCCCGTCCACCGGATATCGCTCTTTTCAATATCCGGCGGCAGAACCTCAAGCCCCATCCGTTTGGCTTCTGAAACATAGGCAAATGGACTGTAAAAACCGCCCTGATTGCTGATCACCGCAGCGATGAATTCAGCGGGGAAGTGAGTTTTTAGATATGCCGCCTGGAAAGAGACCCGTGCATATGAAGCGCTGTGAGGCTTGCAAAAGGAATACCCGTTGAAACTCATCATCATGTTCCAAATTTCGGCAATCTTTTGCTCCGATAGACCTTTTGCCCCGGCCCCTTCGATAAACCTCTGATGGAAATCCTGAAGATGATATTCTCTGTCTTTTTTCGATAGGATTTTGCGGAGTCGATCTGCCTCAGTATGGGTAAAACCGGCAACGGATACAGCAGCCCGGGAAACGTCTTCCTGATAGACCATGATTCCGAATGTTTCATCCAGCACATCGGTGAGCAGGGGATGAATGGGGTCCCATTCGCCGCCGTGGAGACGGCGAAGATATTCCTGAATAAAATCGTTGGCTGCCGGGCGAATGATGCTGCTGTGGATGACCAGGTGTTCGAAATCTCCCACACCTGATTTTTGCTGAAGCAATCGCATGGCCGGGCTTTCGATATAAAAACACCCCATGGTCCGACCCTGGGCGATGGCATTTTGAGTGATAAAATCGTCTTCCGGCTCCCATAGGGACTCATCGAATGGGATATGGTTCTTCCGCATGTTTTTCAATGCATCCCGGACAACACCGAGGCTCCGATTGCCCAGCAAATCGATTTTCACCAACCCGGCTTCTTCGGCACCGTCCTTTTCCCATTGAATTATCGGTACGCCTTTGGGGGCCTTTTCAACCGGCACATAGGTATCGATGGGATCCGGGGTGATGACGATGCCGCCCGGATGCACGGATAAGTATCGGGGAGTGCCGAGGATGCGATGGGCATATTGCATCAGTTCCGGCCAGGGGCGGGGAAATTCCAAAGTTTTTGCTTCAGGCCGTTGAGAAAACCACGTTATCAGGTCTGAAGTTTCTTCAAACCGCCAGTACCAGGGCAGTCTTCGAGTGACTTTACCGATTTCCGCATCGGTGAGGCCGTAGACCTTTGCTGTCTCCCGGACCGCCATGCGTGGTTGAAAGCAGACATGATTCGACACCAGTGCGGCATGGCCGGCGTATTGGGTCAAAACCGATTCCAAGACCCCGTTTCGTTCATCCCATGCGAAGTCTACATCAATATCCGGAGGATCGGTTCGCCCCGGATTTAAAAACCGCTCGAAATAGAGATTGTGTTTGACGGGACAGACATTGGTGATTTTCATGGAATAGGCTACAAGAGAAGCAACAGCCGATCCTCTTCCGCAGGTACGCGGACTTCGTTTGACGATATCGGAAACGATGAGAAAGTATGCAGCAAATCCCATATCCGTAATGATTCGTAATTCCTGCTCCAACCGCTCCACCACCGATTCCGGAAGCTCCTCCCCATACCGCTCTTTTGCCCCATCATAAGCTGCTTGCCGGAGACACTCGGCGGCGACTCGACCATTTCCATTACGCCATGGCGGGAGCACGATACCGAAATCCGGACCGGTGAAAGTAAGGGATTCAGCGAAAGTATGAGAGGCATTTAATGCTTCAGGACAAACGACAAACCGATCGGCGTATTCGGCGGGGGCCCCAAGATAAGCGTCAGCCGGGGCGACCGTTTTGGCCGCCAGTCGAGAGAGAACCGTGTTTTGATCGATGGCGCGCAACAGTCGATGTACCGCGATATCGCCGGGATGAAGAAAGAAACTGCCGGGAGTTGCAACCAAAGGAATTCCCAAAAGCTTGGCGGTTCTGCAGAGACGATGGGTTGATGGTGCGGGTTTCCGGGGCATGGCGGCGGCAATGGATAAGCCGGCATCGTAACAAAACTTTAGAAGATCGGGACTTTGGGTAAGTATTTTCAACCCCTCCGCAAATGCGGGCAGGATGGTCTTGAGGTTGAAGGTATTGTCTGTGTGGCGACGGGTGAGCAATCGGCAGAGATTGCGATACCCGGTTTCGTTTTCCACTAGACATACGGCCCGAACACTTCGAACCGGATCGGTTACTTCCGCCCCCACAATGGGGGTAATGCCCTCCCGGCGGCAGGCAGCGAGAAAGGGCCACAGCCCGTAGAGATTATCCGTGTCCGTCAGTGCGAGACGCTGATAACCGAGACGCTTTGCGGTTCTACAGAGTGTCTTGACGTCCGCGGTTCCCCACATGAGGGAGTAGTGGGATCGAACGGTTAAAGGGATCATAATTTGCTTTCTTAAAAGAGTTTAGTGTTCAAGTGTCAGGTGTCAGGGTTCGGTTTTCAAGTAGCGGTCCTCCCTGACACCTGACACCCGAAACCTTGACGTTGTCTAAGGATATATTTCATGCATCGAATATATGGTTACTAAAGTGAACTGCATAACTCGGTTGACTTCTTTCAAAATTCTTCTATATATTTATGAACCGCTTTATATGAATCTGCTTAGAATAGGAGGCGATGATGATGACGCACAGGGACCGATTGCTTGCTGCACTTTCTCACCAACAACCGGATAGCGTTCCCATCGATCTGGGGGGCACCGTCGACAGCAGCATCGTGGTTGAGGGATACGCAAAACTGAAACAACATTTCGGAATCGATGCCGAAGATGCGCTCTGCAATCGGATGATGCGGGTGGTCAGGGTGGAGGAGAGGATTCTCCGGGCACTCGATATCGATACCCGAGGGGTTTTTCTGGGCGCTCCCATCAAAGGGGCGGATCAGGAACTGGAACCGGATGGCTATCGCGATTTCTGGAATGTCGAACGGATAAAACCGTCCCACAGTTATTATTACGATCTGAAGGGATCGCCCCTTTCGGGAGCCGTCACCCTGGACGATGTGCATCAGTACCCCTGGCCGGACCCGGATGATCCCGGCATCGTAAACGGTCTCAAAGAGCGTATCCAATGGATTCGTGAAAACACAGACGCCGCTGCCGTTTTGGCACTTCCCCCTCCCTTTATCCATGTCAGCCAGTATATTAGAGGGTTTGAGGACTGGTATTGCGACATCGCACTGAACGCAAAGGTGTTGGACGCCATCTGTGATGCGGTTCTTGAAATTTCCCTTCAAATGGTTCGGCGTATCCTGAAAGCGGTGGGCCGGGAGGTGGATGTGGTGATTACCGGAGATGATATCGGCGCTCAGACCGGGCTTCAAATCAGTCATGATGCTTATTTGAAATATGTAAAACCCCGGCATACGAAATACTTCCGATTGGTGCGCGATTTTACGCCTGCAAAAATACTCTACCATACCTGCGGATCCGTGGTCAGTATCATGGAAGATATGATTGATATGGGAGTCGATGCCATTCACCCGATTCAGGTGACGGCCGCCGGCATGGATCCGGTCGAACTGAAGCGGCAATTCGGTGACCGCATGGTGTTCTGGGGCGGTATCGATACCCAGCACATTCTTCCCCGGGGAAGCGTTGAAGATGTCAAACAGGCAGTTGAGCGGTGTGTAGAGGAAATGGGGGAAGGGGGCGGATATGTGGTGGGAGCCGTCCACAACATTCAGCCGGATGTGCCGATTGAAAACATTCTGGCCATGTTCCAACACGCCCGGGAATATGTGCCGTCCTATCTACGCGGCTAGCATCCGTCCCATGTGGATGGCGTCTTTACCGAAACGGTCCCGAATTTTATCCACCGCCTGGATCAAGCCGGTGCGTTTTTCAGTCTTTCTCCGGTTTTCAGGGAACAACTCCAGTTGAGCCGGTGGAAATATCAGTTTGTCAAAGATCAAACCTATGTGCCGAATCCGGATCCGGCGCGTCCAGGCCCGCATGAGTGTTTGCCGGGCCGCCTCAAAAAGCATTAAATCATTGGATGTGGCCGGTTGGGCCACAGCACGGCGCACATGGCGGATGCCGTCTGAATAGTCGAGAACAATGCAGAGACTGCGGGCTGCTAGCCGTTGGTCCCGCAGGTTTTTACCGCCTCGTTCCACCAGGCCGTACAGGGCCCGGTTCAAAAGCTCCACATCGTTGGTATCATCCCCGAAATCGTGATCCAAAAGTACCGTCGGTTTTTTCTGCCGCACCGGCAGTACGGGAGAAGGGTCGATTCCGCGAACCGCTTCGTAAAGAAACGGCGCCCGGTTTCCAAAAGGAACCTGCAGGTGTTCAAGGCTCAATGCCGAGACTTGGTAAACCCGGGTCAGGTTGAACGCTTCGAACTGGAGCAAATCATTCCGGTCGATACCGGGAATCAATCGGATCGGCAGAGGGGCCAAAAACTTTTCTTCTTCTCCTTGTCCGACAATGTACTCTCCGGTGGGTTTCACCAAACGGGTAGCCACCTTGGCGATCAGCTTGTTCGAGGCAACCGACCAGGTGGGATCGAAGCTCAGATCTGTTTTGATCCGCTTCCGGAGCCGCCAGGCAATATCAATGGGCGGGCCGAACAATCGGTTGGTGCCGGTAACATCCACGAACAGATGTCCGTCCCGGTCCCCGGGTTCGATCAAGGGTGAATAGGGCAGCGCCTGCTTCAGCAGGGCGCGCATCGCCCCTTCATACCGGTCGGGGTGCGGCGGAAGAATGTTGACACCACGGCAGAGACGGGCGGCTTTTCTCAACGCCATCCCTTTTCGGACACCGATCTGATATGCCTCCTCGCTCATGTCATAAACCACCGCCCGTGCCGTGCCTTTTGGGGCGATGATCACCGGGCGGGTTTTTAAACGGGAATCCACCATCCGTTCCACGGCCACGGCAAAATCGGCCACATTGATATGGATGATTGAACGTTCCATAAACGCCATGCCCACTATGCGTTATCAGTGACTAAAGTTTCAAGTGATCTAAAGTGCCTAAAGTTTAGGTACACGCTGTCGCGCGGTCTTTTTGATATGTAAATGGCAGAATTCCTTAATTTTAGCTCACTTTAGTTCACTTTAGGCACTCATTAACTATTTATCGGCAAAGCCGGCTGCTTCTGGCTTGGCCCTGAGGATGCAGCATCCTCTTGTCAGCCAGTTGATCCATCAGATTCAGTGCATTATCGGTCGAACCCTTCAGGTCCCCGCTGAATGCCGATCACTTTGCCCTGAATCAATACTTCGCTGAATGGGTATCGCACGGAGGAGTATTCGGTATTTTCCGGGCGCAGTTCGATATGATCGTTATGCAGAAAAAACCGTTTGACCGTGGCTTCTTCATCCCTGATAAGCGCTGCGATAATTTCTCCATTCCGGGCGTACTGACGAGGTTCGCAGATCGCCAGATCCCCGTTCAGGATACCGGTATCCTTCATGGAGTCTCCTCTGACCTGGAGGGCAAAGATGTTTTGACCCCGGTAAACATCGGCATCGATTACAATGCTTCCATCCCATTCTTCTTGGGCATACATGGGAAGCCCGGCTGTTATACGTCCAATGATGGGGACTTCACGCCAGCGCTGTAAAGCAGATGTTTCGCGAGCCCGGTTTAGCAGATAAATGGTACGGCTGTAGCGGCCCTCCCGCTTCACATAGCCTTTTTCTTCCAGCATTCTGAGGGTTTGGGCCACCGCAGCATGGCTTACGCCTAAATCCAGGGCCGCCTGCCGCAGGCTCGGAGGTACTCCGGCGTGACGAATCGCGTGCTCCAGATAATTCAGCACCTGCTGCTGTTTCGCGGTTAATTCCGATCGCATGGGTCCTCCTATCAGGTTTTGATTTTAAAATATAATATCGAAATGTCAATGTCAATGTAAAGTTAAAGTGAATTAAGTATAAAATAACATTAACAATACGAGGACGGGAAATATTTGAAATTTGTTTGTGATTTGGTGCTTGTTATTCGAGATTTTAACAGTTAGTGCTTGTGAACTGATTCTTTTGCCATAAAATAAAATGGAGATGAACTATGCCGTATGACCTGGTAGTTAAAAATGGCCGTGTGCTCGACCCTGCATCCGGGGTGGACGATGTGCTGGATGTGGCGGTTAAAGGAAACCGAATCGAAGAAGTGGCTCCCAACATTGACCCTTCCGAAGCCAGTCGGGTAATAGATGCCGAAGGGTTGGTGGTGGCGCCCGGATTCATCGACATGCATGCTCATGCATTTTACCTGGGAGATCTCGGTTTGGGAAAAGACCTGGAAGCGGCTTGTTACCCGAGTGGCGTGACATCTCTTGTGGATGGCGGAAGCGCAGGAGCAGCTACTTTTCCCGGATTCAGAGAATATATCATTGACCCTTCCGAGATTCGAATCTTTTCATTTCTGCATATCTCGTCTATCGGTTTGGCCGATATCGATGTGGGCGAATCGACTTATTTGACATTGCACGATCCACAGCGGGCTGCCGATATGGCTAAAGCCAACCGGGACGTTATCTTTGGCATAAAGGTTCGCCAACAAGCTGAAGTCGTGGGTGATAACGGCCTCGAACCCTTGCGTCTGGCAAAACAGGCAGCCGCACTTGCCGGGGGGTTACCGGTAATGGTTCATGTCACGCATCCACCGGTGCCGCTGGCTCAAATCCTGGAACTGTTGGAGCCGGGTGATATTGTAAGCCACTTCCTGCACGGCAAGGCCAACGGCATCTTGAATGAAGACGGAGATATTTTCCCTGCCGTTATCAATGCACGGGAAAACGGAATTATTTTTGATGTCGGCCACGGCCGGTTTCATGTAAGCTTTGAGGTTGCCCGGGCGGTATTTGCGCAGAACTTTCTTCCGGATACCATTTCAACTGATCTGACTCGTGGAGGGCGTGACGGTCTTGTCAAAGATTTAGCACATACCCTCTCAAAGTTCCTGAATCTGGGGCTGGATATTAACACGGTTATTGCCTGTGTCACTTCAAATCCTGCACGCCTTTTGGGTAAAACCGAAGAGATCGGCACCCTTAAGAAAGGGGCTTTTGCCGATATAGCCGTTTTCGAATTGGAATCCGGAGACTTCAGTTTTCAGGATTCCGAAGAAGAGGTGCTGAAGGGATCGGTTCATATCGCTCTGAAACAGACGATTCAAAACGGCCGTGTCGTGTGGCAGAAGGAGAGATGATCGCTTGTTTTCAATAAACGAAATCATTGATTTGGCGGTACAGATTGAACAAAATGGCGAGAAACTTCTTCGGTCGGCTCAAAAAGAAGTGTCCGAGCCCGAACTGGTGTCATTACTTCAATGGATGGAAAACGAAGAGAGACAGCACGCGGAGTGGTTTTCTCAATTGAGCCCGACTCCTAAAGAGAGCACGGATATGAGCCACCTTGAGGAAATGGGGAAAAACCTTCTCAAGGATATGCTGGGGGATCAGAGTTTTTCTCTTGGTGATACAGATTTTTCCAAATTGGATAATATTGAAGGGTTAATAACAATCATGATGGAGTTTGAAGAGGATACGGTTCTTTTCTATCAACTGATCCGTTCAGCGGTCACCGATCAAGAGACCTTAAAGCTGTTGGATAGGATTATATCAGAAGAAATTCGTCACGCCGAACGGCTAAATGCCTTTCTCGTGTCAGAACCGTTATCATAATTTGACGGTGCGTCGATTCCGAATCGAGATACTGTCAATATTCCGTCAAGTAACCACTGTAATTTCCAAGGATGTAAAAGAATATTAAGTAGTAACTATCTAAAATATATATGAAAAAGAACGTATCAGATCAATTGGCATAACTATTGCTATTTTAATAATTGACCCATTTTCATTACCTCCTTTTTATGATGAGTCGGGTGGATCTGGGACATCCACCCGACCCACCCTCTTTCAGTTAAGCGCTTTAATCATCTAAAAACGATCCGACCTCTATCCCCGCGGATGATACTTTTCATGCATTTTCTTCACATATTCCCGTGCGACATGGGTATAGATCTGGGTTGTTGAAATATCCACATGTCCCAGCATTTCCTGAATCGCCCGAAGATCGGCTCCACGTTCCAAAAGATGACTGGCAAATGAATGACGAATAGTATGGGGAGTTATTGTTTTATTGATATTCGCCTTTGACACATAGCTGCGTAGAAGTTTCCAAAAGCCCTGGCGTGTCATGGGTTTGCCCGCCCTGGCAACAAATAGATAGCGGCTGGCCGCGTTTTTCAACAAGGCCGGTCTTGCAGACTGGATATACTGCTTAATTTTTCCCTGGGCATATTGCCCGATGGGCACCACCCTTTCCTTTGATCCTTTTCCGAATACCCTCACGAAACCGGCATCAAGATTGACATCTTGTAGTTTCAACGAGATGAGTTCCGAAACCCTTAAACCGGCGGCATACAGGAGTTCCATCATGGCTGCATCTCGAAGACCTCTTGGCGTTTTAGAGTTCGGAGCATCGAGGAGCTGTTCAATTTCTTCAACGGACATCACATCCGGGAGTTTTAGAGTCGATTTGGGAAATTCCACGTTGCGGATCGGGTCTTTGGGTATCATCTTTTCTTGAACCAGAAACCTGAAGAAACCCCTCAGCGATACAAGGTGTCGGGCCCTGGATCTTTGTTTAAGGCCCGTATCTCGAAGTTCGATCAGGTACTTTAAGACCAGAGGGGTATCGACTTTTGAGAGATGGGATATATCGTTTGATTTTAAATAATTGAGGAAACGTGCGAGATCCCGCGAATAAGACTCGATGGTCTTCTCCGAAAGTCCTTTTTCGAATATAAGGTAGTTGATGTAGCGGTCGACAGATTCGTCCGTTGATGCCATGATTGCCTTTATCCGGATATCCCATCGATATGGCTGACCATGTCCAACCTGTTTAAGACGTCTGCTCCGTTTTCCCGGACAACGATCATGTTCTCCAATCGTATACCTCCCCATTCAGGGATATAGATTCCCGGTTCCATCGTGGTGACCATACCGGGCTTAAGCGGTTTGTCATAAAATTGACTCAATCTTGGATACTCGTGGATCGCAAGTCCGACCCCATGGCCGAGACCGTGTCCGAACTTTCCTTGAAATCCCTGTTCTTCTATATACTGCCGGGCAATGGCATCAATTGTTTTGGTGCTCACTCCCGGTTTGACCGCATCAATGGCACGTCGCTGGGCTTCGGACACGGTTTCAAATATCTTTTTGAAGGTTTCATCCGGTTTGCCCATTACGAAAGTTCGTGTAATGTCCGAGCAATATCCATTGAACTTCGCACCCCAGTCAATGAGAATCGGCTCTCCTTCGCCGATACGACGCTCACCGGGGACGGCGTGAGGCAGGGCACTGTTCGGTCCGGATGCAACAATAACCGGAAAAGAGATGTTTTCTGCACCGGCTTCACGCATTCCTTTTTCGAGATCCCAAGCAATTTCCTTTTCGGCCATGCCGGGTTTCAGACCTGATACCACTTGCCTGAATACCGATTCGGCGAGATCCAAAGCCAGTGTGATGTTTTTAACTTCGGTTTCGTCCTTGACAGCGCGAAGCAGTTCCAACAATTGCTCTGTTTCCACAAGCTCAAAGGTAATGGCTTCCGTTTTCAGCGTTTCGGATATTTTTTTATGCTGGTTAAAGGAAAGGCGACTGGCCTCAAATCCCAACCGTCTGGTGTTTAAGCGCTTAAACAGCTCCGGTAGTGATTCGGAAAGTCCTTGTTTATAGCAGAACACCTCACACCCGGGCACTTCTCTGCGGGCCTGGAGGGCATAACGAGAATCGGTGGCCAGGATCATCTCTTTTACAGTAATCAAAAGCGCGCCGGCAGATTCGTCAAAATTTCCATCCTCACCTGTAAAACCGCTTAAATATCGACGGTTTTCTTCCGTCTGCACCAGCATGGTGTCGATATTCAATTCGCGTATCTGTTCTCTTAACCGTGCAAGTCTAACCGTGAATGCATCTTCCAAATTGATCTCCTCGATTCCAATTTTACGCTCAACAATAACTTATAGTGCTTCTCAAAAACCACATTCGACACGCGATTGATGTGTTGCTCTTGCAGTGGTTGTTGGAGCAGATTCAGACTGTATCTTAACTGATACACAGAATCAATACGATTGAATATCGAAACCTGATGGGTATCGATGCCCGAAAACGTCCGCTGCAGAAGGTTCAAGAAGGGATTTTTCCCTTGAATTATCATTAGCATATGATATCTAATAAAGTTTAAAATAAAATTTTTATTTGTCGATATATAAACAGGTGCTGTATTAACTTGTTTTCAGGCAGTGAAATGATCGGAAATTCCCATGATTAAGTCTTTTCTGAAATCGACCGTGTTAGAATCTCCTCTTGACCGGATGATTAAATATGTTGTGAATATCCTCTCTGAAAAGAATAACGAGAAGATTCGTGCAACCATACCCGGTTTTGATTCCCCCCAACGCGCGATTCGAAAGTCAACTGGCGAAACCTATATTCCAGAAGTTACAACTGTTAAGAATAAACAGTTCCGGATATTTGCTGTTGAAACCAAAGAGACTCTAGGGCAGGGGGAACCGGAGAGGCGTTGGAAACTGTTCGCCGAGTTTGCAAAACAGAATAGCGCGCTCTTTTATATCGTGTTCCCCACCGGGCAGGTGGCGATAGTGAAAAATAAACTTGAAGAATTCAATATTGAAGCCAATCTGTGGCAGGCACCACAGGCATAAAGAACAAAGTTCGCTTTGCTCACAATTGGAATACTGGAATATTGGAGCGTTGGAATGATGGGTTTAAATGAATTCTATCGATTTTATGATAAAGGTCTTTTTCGCTTTTATACCCAATATTCCATTATTCCACCATTCCATATTGCACTACAATGTTGAATATCAGTAAAAACATAATATCAATAAATTGTAGAATTTTCGGGATGTTAATATATAGCTGTCGGCAGGATCCAGGAGTGATTTCATGATCGATCTAAAACGTATGAGCGTCCTCATTGTCGATGACATGGAGAACATGTGCCGCTCCATTCGTGGCATGTTGAAGGTACTCAATTACGGATCTGTTTTTCGATTCGCCACCAACGGTCTCGAGGCCTGGACCCTCTTACAAAAAGACCCCACGGATCTTGCCATTGTCGATTGGAATATGCCGGGAATGACCGGTGTTGAGCTTTTGGGGCGCATCCGGGAGGATAAAACCTTAAGGGATATGCCGATTGTCATGGTGACGGCTGAAGCCAATCGGGAAATCGTCGCAGAATCAGCAGAATCCGATATCGACGCCTATCTTCTAAAGCCCCTGACAGTAAAATCCCTAGGAGATAAAATCTCCGTTGTCATAGAAAAATCGAATAATCCCCCTCCCATGTTTTATCATCTAAAGCTGGCCAGGGATTTTGAAGAAGCCGGCGAGATTGAAGCCGCCATCGAAGAAACCAAGCAAGCCATGGAGGCAGACCCGCTGTCAACACGGCCCATGCGGGAGCTCGGGAAAATCTACCTTGGAAGAAGCGAATATAAAGAAGCAGAAAAGTGGTTGACCAAAGCCGCCGCCATGAATAAGTTCGATGTCATTGCCTTTCACCATTTGGGGGAGCTGCATCTTCAACAGAACGACATCGAAAAAGCCTCGGAATTCTTTAACAAAGCAATGAACATCAGCCCGCGACATGTCTCCCGGGGGATTAATTTCGGAAAGGTTCTGGTTCAAAAAGGGATGATTAACAAGGCACAAAAGGTATTTGATCGTGCCATCGAACTTTCGAGCAACTCTTTAGGGGTACACGAGGATGTGGCTGATTATTGTATGGAATCCGGCGTGAATGAGTATGCCGGAAAACTTATGGAGTTCGTATTGGAGCAGGCACCGAACCGGGAAGATGTTATATACAAACTGGGCGTTATCAATGAGAACCTGGGGCAACCGAGAAAGGCGTTGAGCTATTTTATTGAAGCGGGAAAGAGGAACCGTGACAATGTCGATATTCAGTTGAAAATTGCAAAAAATTTCGTCGATACGGGCCAGGTGCTTCGAGCAGAGCAGATACTGAATACCATATTGAAAAAAGATCCGGAAAACCAAGGTGCACGAGAGCTGCTAAAACAATGTCTCTAAGGATGGACGGTATATCATGAGCAAAGAAGAAAAGATCCTTGAAGCCTTGATGTCCATTACGCGGACGGCCAATACCCCCCGCCTGGACTTCAAAGAAAAGCTTCAGCGAATTCTTTCCGATGTGGTTTCCTGCATGGGCACTGAACGCGGGTCCATCATGCTGGTGAAAGGGCGAAAGAATCTTGAGGTAGCCGCTGCAACCAGCCCTCATTTAATCGGTGTTAAACAATCCATCGAGCAAGACTCACCGTCGTCTTGGGTGGTTAAGAACAAAAAACTCCTTTCAGTGGATAAGGCTTCAGACCGGAGTCTGTTTTCCAATCGATTCGATCATTACAAAAAAGATGCATTCCTGCTTGCACCCGTACTGAGCCAAAATAAGGTGATCGGGATCATCAGTGTCACTGAAAAAATGGGGAGTGATCGATTCAGCAAAGCGGATCAAACCATTTTGTTGAATCTTGCCGGTCATGTGATCAGCGCCCTTGAAAATAACAGGCTCGCCGAATCATTGAGAAGAAGCAAGAAAAACCTCAACAACAAAAATATCCGGCTCAGGAAACTGGAAAAGATTCGAACCGAACTTTTCAATATGTTGATCCATGATCTCAAGGGGCCTATTTCAGAGGTGATGGCCAATATCGATATTCTGTCCTATGTCACCGGGGGTGAAAACCTGGAGTATGTCGAAGCCGCAAGATCCGGTGGTGATACCCTGTACCGGATGATCACCGATCTGCTTGATATCGCCAGATTGGAAGAAAGGAGTCTTAAACTCTATCGTGAAAGGATCGATCCTGCAGATCTCGTAAAAGAAGCCGCATCTCGCATATACGGGTTGTCTCGTAGCAAGGATCTTACCGTGGTGGAAAAAGTGCCGCCTGATGGTGGAAATGTCTATTTTAATGCCGATCGCGGCATTCTCCTCAGGGTGTTTCAGAATCTATTGACCAACGCCATCCAGTTTTCACCGGCCGGTGAAATAATCGAAATCGGATACATTTCTGCAGACCCCGGCCAGATACAGTTTTTCGTCAAGGATAAGGGGCCCGGTATTCCTCCGGAGTTTCGTGAAGCCATATTCGATAAATTCATGCAGGTGAGCAGCCGAAAGGACGGAAGGAAATTTACCACCGGCTTGGGTCTCACGTTTTGCAAAATGGCCGTGGAGGAACACAAGGGAAAAATCTATGCAGAGAGTGATGAAGGGCAGGGCAGTCGCTTTGTGTTCTTTCTGCCTCTCAGCCAACCCTAACCCGGATAAACCCGCCAGAGGGAGGCGGATAGCCGGAAATTCCAAATCTGAAGGATTTTTCATGCGGATTATTTTTATCGGCCAGGCTGCATTCGGAAAAGAAGCTTTACAGGCGCTCGTTGAACAGGGGGAAAGCATTGCCGGGGTCATAACCGTTCCCGATAGGAGAGGTCAAAAAGACCCTATAAAAGAATTAGCTCAGGAGACCAACATACCCGTCATCCAACCTGTAAGGTTGAAAGACCCGGACGCCGTCGAATGGGTAAAAAACCTTTTCCCCGACCTGCTAGTACTGGCATTCGTAACGCAATTTGTACCCCAAAAAATGATCGATATGTCCACCCACGGCGGCATCAACTATCATCCCTCACTGTTGCCGAAATACCGGGGAGGATCTGCCATCAACTGGGCGATCATCAGCGGTGAAACAGAGACCGGTGTTACCATACACCAGATCGATGAAGGAGTAGATACCGGCCCGATTGTCTTACAGGAAAAGGTGGAAATCGCTCCGGACGATACGGTGAAGAGTCTCTATTTTAAGAAACTATACCCATTGGGTATCAAAATGGTGGCGAAAGCCGTCCGTTTGATCAGGGAAGGCAGCGCCATCCCCATACCGCAAGACAACACTCAGGCCTCGTTTCAACCGGTGATTACGGACTCGGATACGCTCATCGACTGGTCACAGCCGACTCAACAGGTATATAATCTCATCAGAGGGTCCAATCCTTCGCCAGGCGCTGTTTCCTCGTTTCAAGGGGATAGACTTAAGGTGTGGGAAGGTGTACCCCGTCCTGCTACTGGAAAACCGGGAGAGGTGATGGAGATTCTCATGCATGAGGGATTTGTGGTATCAACCGCCAATGGCTCCATATTGGTTCAGCGGGTTCAATACAAAGATTCCGGGAAGATATCTGCGGTGGATTTTCTTAAAGAATTTTCCTTGAAGATTGGGAACCGGCTGGGCAGTTGACGATTACCGTTTTCTGCGGACAAATTTCTTTCTCATCACTTTTTTCTTTTTCTTTTTCGGCGGCTCAAGAGAGTTGCCGGTTTCCTGGGACGCGTGCACTGCGTTTGAACCGGCAGCCTGATTCTTGAGGAGCGGACTTCCAATGTAATCCTGGCGATAGTTGCAGGTAGCCTTTGGACATTTTAATCCCATTACTCCTTTGGGAGTGTAGAATTCCACTAGAAATGGGTTTTTGCAGTAAAGACAGGAAAAGTGATAGGGCTTTCCCCAGGTAATGAAATTGCAGTCCTCGTTGTCGCAGACATAATACATTTTCCCCTTTTCCGTCACTGCAACACGAACTTTGCCCGCTTCGCAAGTGGGACAGGACATGGCCAGAAGTTCTTCAAATGCCCGGACCTGCTCATCCACCGAATCTTCATCGGTGGTGACGGAAGACTCATCATTATGGAGAGGATCCGCCATGGGCGTTTCCGTGTCGGCATCCGATCCATCATCCTCAGATGCAGATACAGGCTGTTCATCGGAATCAGTCGATTCAATCGGTTCTGTCTCAAGCTGTTCATCCGCCTGCTCGGTTACCACATCCCCGGGCATCCTTGATTTCTCTGTCTCTGCCGGTTCCTGCTCATACTTCGACGCGGACTCGTCTTCTTCCGTGATTGGAGCTTCTATCATATCCGTTTGAGGATCCGATTGAGGGCCCGGGGTTTCATCAACCGGGGATGTCGATGCCTCGATATCTTGCGGTTCTGAAACAAGGGTTTCAGAGGTTTGTTCTTCAGGTACATCCGGCTCATTTTCCGGTGTTTTTCCAAAAAGGGTTTTTACATTAAAGGCAAGATCCGATCCTGCGGCGTTGGATTGGGCCCGCATTTTAGACAATTGCTGAAGATAGGCTTGCTTTTGTTCCTGGGATAATTTCTTCGGAGGTTCTCGTTCGATAATCTGAGCATCCGATTTTTCCTTCGCGTCCGGCGTTTCAGTTTGATTGGGAGAAAAGGGCACCCCTCGTTTTTGAAGGGTCTGCTCGAATTGATCCAATGCGAGAGCCGGATCTTTTCTTCCGGATTTGGCTTCATCAATGGTTTGAAGGACATAAGCCACAAGATTTAATCCCGGAAGTCCGGGGAAAAGATTATCCAAGATACCCACCAGCCGCGGGGTTGATTCCCTGGGGACAAATTTCCCCTCGGCTTCGATGGTAACAAATCCCATTTGGGAAAGATTTTGAACAGCGGAACGACAATGATCGTCTAAATCCAACCCGGTCGCACTCAATTCCTCCAAGAGTGTGTTCACGAAATATCGATCCGGCGGGGATTCGGGGAATGCTTCAATTTCATTTTCACGCTCCACCAATAAGATGAGACCGGTAATGGTGGCAAGGTCGAAGGGCAGCGATGCAGCGCCAGGAAAGGCTTCGAGCAAACGACCAATATGCTTTCTTAAAACGTTGTCAAATTGGGCGCGCATGTCCAAATTGTCTTTAATCTATATCCTATTCTTCATTTTCCGCGTTGATTTCAGACAGCATCTCCGCTATCTGAGATGCCATTCCGGACATATTCTCATCCGGACTCTTTTCGGGATCGTAAGATGGCGGAGGAGCAGAATCCTGCTTTTCTTCCGGATCGGGTGAATCCTCCGGCTGTGAGATTTCTTCCAGAATCGTTTCGTCACCCTGGGCAGCATTCACTTCATCCGTCTCGGAAGCCTCCATTCCAGGTTCAGGTTCTTCTTCCAAATCCGCCCCTGTGGCGTCACTTGTGAAATCTCCGGATGTTGAAAAAGAGAGATAATTTCCGTCGCGGTCTAACAATACGGTCAGGGTTACTTTAACATCAAAATCAAGTTTGTATGCCACCGTGTTACCGTGGACCACGATGTCCCCTTGCTTGAACTCCACATCATCTTGAATCCTTAACTGATGCTTTTCTTTAACGATCTTTTCAATGGCTTCCCAGTCCAGATCTCCAATAATGATGTCCAGGAGTTCCCTTTCTCCGGATTTGATCACTTCCGAGTCTGTGATTTTAAGTTTCGCCATTTTTAATAATCCCTTTAGGTTTAATATCTTATCGACTAATTATCTTCTTTGCTTAAGAAGGGCTATAAGTTCCTTTGCAAAATCTAAATGCGCCTGGGCTCCTCTGGATGCGATATCGCGAAGCGCAAGTGGTTTGGGATAATTTGAAGCATCCCGTAGCGTTTTGTCCCATGGAATGATTGTGGAAAACACATGGGTGTTGAAACCTCTCAGTTTGTTGTTGTGCTGGTGTATAATTTCGATATCCGCGTTGTCCTGCATGGTAAACAATACACCGGCGACCCTGAGATCCGGTCTCTTCTTTTTACGGATTTCTCTGATGACCGTTAAGAGTTGACCGAGACCTTCTATGCCATAGACCTGGAATTGAAGCGGAATGACCAACCAATCGGCAGCGATGATCGCGCATGTGGTGAGAAAACCGAGGGACGCCGGAGAATCCAAAATGATATAGTCGTAGCTGTCTGCATTTTGCTCGAGCAAGACCCGCAACACATTGTCTTTGTTCGGGAGCTGAGTCAGTTTTTTTTCCACCTGCTGCAATCTAAATCGAGAAGGTATGACGTCGAGAAATTCCAGTTGGCCGGAAACAACAATATCATGAAATCCGGCCTCACCCACCAGTGCATCATAGAGGTCAAGGGATAGGCGGTTTTTGTCGATACCTAAATTAGTTGTGGCATTGCCAAGGGGATCGCAGTCGACAAGCAGCGTTCGTTGTTCGAATAATGCAAGGGAAGCGGCCAGGTTCACAGCAGTGGTGGTTTTGCCGGTCCCGCCTTTTTGACTCGAAACGTTGATTATTTTCCCCATGGCTATTATTTAACATAAAAACAATGGCTTGAAAAGAAACCTTCGCCTGCGGAAGATCGTTCACGCCGCCGAGGAGCTCCGTATTGAGCGACAACATATCCATATCCGGTGTTGAGAAAGCCGTATCCGAACTGGAATACCGGAATTCCCGATCTCTCAAGTATCGGTTGGTCTACGCCATCAGACAATTCTATGATTCGGACCAATCCCTCCGAGCCGTCCGGACCATCGATCCGGACGAACTGGTCCCTTTGGTGTGGGATGATGTAACCGATACCGACCAGTTGAAATCCAAAAGGAAAAACCTTAACAGCATCAGATCTTCAATCAATTCGGATCTCATGAAGCTTTTCAGGGATGGAAAAAACCCTGAAGGCATCATCATCAATCCTTCCAATGTGTTCAGCATGTGTGATGAGGCCAAGGATGCTTTTCTTAAATCGTTTACGAACGCACTCGCTTCAAATGAACCTATTACGCTGGACAGCATATCAGAGGTGACGCGATTGTTCGGTGAATTTTTAAACAAGGTGCCGGATGACCACTCTTTGGAATTTGTCGGATCTATATTGGATGCGCTGTCTTCAAAGAAACCGCTTCCCATTGAACAGGCCGCTGAGGTCTTGGGGATGTTTGACAATCTCATTACAAATATGCCGGATAGTCAAATAGCGCATGACACGGTCAGGGCATTGCTTGATAAACTGGCGGACAAAGCCTGTTGGACGCCGCCAGCTAAAACTTCAGATGATGCGCAGATCGTACCGAGAACTGCACCCCATGAAGGTATCGATTCCCTCAGTGCGGAAGATTTTTCCAAACTCGACACAATCGATGAAGAGGACATAGAGGAAGTCATTCCGACAGACGACCGGAAAGAAGAAACCGAATATATAGAATCCGAAGAACCGGAGGAGGCGTCTGAAATTGTGGAGGTCGTCGATGTTGTCATAGAAGATGAAGAAAAAGATGAATCAGACGAGGATGCGGAATCTGTAAAGGATGAAGACTTATCCGAACTGGATGAACTAGAAGAAGTGGAAGATGATGAACTGGAGGAGCCCGAAGAAGAGCAACTGGATGATGAGGATCTTGAAGAGGTCGATGAACTCGACGACCTTGAAGAAGTTTCCGGATTAGATGATGAAGAAGGGGAGGGTGATGATTCAGAATCGGATTCAGATGTAGTGGAAGTGCTGGATGTTATGGCTGACGATGAAGATGGCATAGCGGAAGTCGAAGTACCCGATGATGAAATAGAGGAGGTTGAGGATGACGGTGTAGCTGTTGTTGAGGAGCCGGGCAAAGAGGCTGCAAGTGCTGATTTTGAAGGTAAATACGATATCGATGAAGATGAGTTTGGCCTTGATGCGCTCTCGGAAACCGAACGTAAGAGAATCCTGGCAGAGCGTTTCGATCGATATTTGGGTGCAATGGAGCGGCATTTTAATCAGTTCCTACTTATACCGAGTGGTGCATATACTATCGGAAGCAAGGTCCCAACCCCTGGAGAATTGCCTGAACAGCAGATTCAGGTGCACGATTTTTTTATGGGAAAATATCCCGTTATTAACGCGCTTTTCGAAGTTTTCGTGGAAAGAACCGGCTACACCACCACAGCCGAGAAAAAAGGCTTCGGTGTCGTCTATGAGGGAAGATATCGGAAAATTAAGGACGAAAACACCGGCCAATACCGGTACGCATGGAATTCGGCTCACAGTTGGAAAGAAGTCAAAGGCGCTTACTGGTATCAGCCCACCGGGCCCGGCAGCACATTGCATCAGAAGCGGAATCATCCGGTGGTTCAGGTGAGTCTCTTAGATGCCATGGCCTTCGCCTCTTGGGTGGGAAAACGTCTGCCGACTGAGGCTGAATGGGAGGCTGCTGCAAGGGCAGATAAGGGTTATCGATTCCCTTGGGGAGACGATTGGAAAGATGGACTCTGTAATACTGAAACCAGCGAAATTGCCGATACCGTGCCGGTTGACCATTCTCCGGATGGGGTCAACAAAATGGGTATTGCCGATCTGTTGGGAAATACATTGGAATGGACATCAGAGAAATGTGACCCGATAAGCGGTTCTCGAAACAATTTTGATTACCACATCGCAAAGGGCGGTAGCTGGGTATCCGAAGAAAACATCCAGCTTGCTTCGCGATTCAGATTTCCAACCGATTTCACATCAAATACCCTCGGATTTCGTTGCCTCGCTGACTGAAGCTTCGATACAAAAACGGCTTGAAGACGTAAAGATTTCCATATAACTAGAGAAGCATCATTGTGGTTGAGGATGATTTATGCTCAAGGCCAAAGGATTCCACGTTCACGCAAGCAACCGGCTTGAATTTCTTGCTGCACAACTTGCAGGTATCATTCAGAGACCGCTGTCTTCACCGCTTGCCTCTGAAGTGATTGTCGTTCAAAGCAGGGGCATGGAAAGATGGGTGTCCATGCAGCTGGCCGCCCATAACCGAATATGTGCAAACATTCGTTATTCGTTCCCGAATACGTTCCTCCACGAAGCGTTCCAGAAATTGCTGGCTGATGTTCCGGATACCACACTCTTTGACCCGGACATTTTAACGTTTCGTATCATGAAACTGCTTCCGGAAAATGTGACGCAGCCCGAATTCGAATCGCTTCGCCTTTATTTAAAGGAGGATCCCAGCGGTTTAAAACTCTATCAACTTTCTGAAAAGGTAGCTGATATTTTTGATCAGTACCTTGTTTTTCGACCTGAAATGGTTTTTGCCTGGGAAGCCGGAAAGGGAGCCCACTGGCAGGCTGCTCTGTGGCGCCAATTGACGGAAAAAGTCGACCATCTCCACCACCGGGCGGGACTCAGGAAGCAATTTCTTGAGAAAATCCGAACTTCGACACCTGCGATGGCGAAGTTTCCGGAGCGGATCTCCATCTTCGGAATATCCCATTTGCCGGACTTCCATATTCAGGTGTTTGCTGAATTATCACGATATATTCCCGTCAATCTTTTCCTTATGAATCCATGCAAAGAATTCTGGGGTGATATTGTATCCGGTCAGGACAGTAAGAGAATTCGCAGAAAATATCAGGGAACCGGGGTGGCGGAAACGGATCTCCACCTGAAATCAGGTAACCCGCTGCTGGCATCCATGGGCGGTCTGGGTAGAGATTTCTTGAATATCATTTTTGACCACGACTGCGAATTTCATGAACAGTATGATGATATTCAGGAGCTGTCACTATTGACCAGCGTCCAGTCCGACATTTTAACGCTTACTGATCGAAATGAATTCAATGATGAAGCTTACCATGGGTTGCTTTTTCAACCCGGAGAGGATCGCAGCATTCGGATTCATTCCTGCCACAGTCCCATGCGGGAAATCGAAGTGCTCCATGATAACCTGCTGTCCATGTTTGAAGAATTGCCGGGCCTCCTTCCAAAAGACATTATCGTTATGACTCCGGACATTGAAACATATTCACCCTTTGTTCAAGCGGTATTCGGGGCCCAAACCCGTGATGAACTTCGAATCCCGTTCACTATAGCGGACCGGAATATTCGAATCGAAAGCCGAATAGCGGATGCTTTTGCCGCGCTTTTGGACTTTAAAGCCAGCCGGTTCGGTTCATCACAAGTTCTATCCCTCCTGGAAGTCGGCAGTATCAGAAAAAAATTCAATATATCGGAATCCGATTTAAGAACCATAGAACATTGGATTCAGGAGACCGGTATCCGATGGGGCATTGATGCGAAAAACCGTGAGAGATTGGATCTTCCGGATTTTAAAGAAAACACCTGGAAAGCCGGAATCGAGAGACTGCTTTTGGGCTATGCCATGCGGGGGGGCGACAACAAAATGTTCGCCGATATTCTCCCCTATGATCCAATGGAAGGAAGCGACGTTAAGATTCTCGGCCGGTTCATCGAGTTTATTGAACGGATGATTCACTGGGTGAAATTGATGGAACAGGACGATTCATTGTCGGAATGGAGCCGCACCCTACACACCCAGCTGGACCAATTGTTCCATTCCGATGAGGACAGCGAACGTGAAATTCAACTGCTCAGAACCCTTTTTGACGGGATGACAAACAATCAAGCGCTTTCCGGGTATACCGAATCCGTTTCGCTGGAGGTGGTTCGTTCTTATATGCTTCATCATTTGGGCAAGGAGGGCTTCGGATCCGGATTTATTTCCGGCGGGGTGACCTTTTGCGCCATGCTTCCCATGCGGAGTATTCCATTTGAAGTCGTCTGTCTGGTGGGAATGAATTCTGATGCATTTCCAAGGGAATCCCGACATCTGGAAATTGATTTGGTGTCGAAATATCCGAAACCGGGAGACCGATCCCGCCGTAATGATGATCGATATCTGTTTCTGGAGTCCATCCTGTCGGCACGAAAAAAAATATACATCAGCTATGTGGGGCAGAGCATTAAAGATGCTTCCATCATGCCGCCATCGGTCCTCGTGAGCGAATTGATGGACTACCTTGCAGAGGGTTTCGGATTAAAAGATGCGGATCTTGTGACCCGACATCGTTTGCAGGCGTTTTCTCCCGAATACTTCAAAAAAAGCAGGGAGGATCTGGTCAGTTATTCTGAAGAAAATATGCTGGCAAGCACCAGCCTTCTCGGACCCAAGGAGAATGTAGCCTTTATAACCAAAGGGCTTTCCCCACCGGATGATGAATGGAAACAGATCAACCCCGGCCAATTGAAGCGTTTCTTCACGCATCCGGCCAGGCATCTTCTCCAGCAACGCCTGAGAATCTACTATGATAAGGGAGGTTCAGTTCTGGAAGACAGGGAAAACTTCAGACTGGATCCCCTGGATCGATACATTATCGGGCAAGAACTGGTCGAACAGGGACTGAAGGGAGTCGATCCTGACGAGCTGCTGCCTGTCTATCGGGCTTCCGGTATGCTTCCCCACGGATCTGTGGGAGAAACACAGTTTAGAGAACTCTGCCTGGATGTGGATGAATTCGTGAATAGCATAAGAACCGTCAAGGGAGAGTCGCAGGAAGAATCCATTGAAGTCGATTTGAGTGTGGAAACTTATCGGATTCATGGAGAATTGAATTATTTCCATAAGGATCGGGGTCTGATCCGGTATCGATTTGTAAATATGAAACCGAAAGACCTGCTTTCATCCTGGATAGACCACTTGCTGCTGTGCTCAATGGGGGATATCCCGCATCAGAAAAAGACAGTGCTGATATGCAGAGACGCCGCTTGGGAATTCTGCCCCGTGAATGAGAGTGAGTCGATTCTGAAAGATCTTTTATCCCGATATTGGGAGGGGTTGTCAAAACCGCTGCCGTTTTTTCCGGAATCCGCTTACCGATATGCAAGCGATATCCTTCAGAAACAAAAGACTGAAGATGATGCCCTCCGGTCTGCACGCAATCAATGGCGGGGCAGCGATTTTAACCGCGGAGAGTCTGAAGATCCGTACTTCAGGCGTTGCTTCGGGACAACGGATCCCCTCGATGACCTTTTCGAAACCCTTTCATTGGAGATATTTGAACCGGTGTTTGAAAATTTATCCCGGTTCAAAATCTTGTAGAAAACCCTGACGGCATCGATCGCAAATTCATAGGCGGCCGTCTTTTCCCATCGTTACGCGTCCCCATCGTCACGTTGATCTATTTTTGTGGAGTCTTCGACCGGCTGGACCAGTTTTTCCGGATCCGCCGGCTTGAGAGCCGGACGGGTTTTTGGCGATATAAACCACATGTCTGCGCCCGCCCCGCCCAGGGCGTTGCCGGTTAACGGAGAACCTGGCAGCTTTCAAACGTTTTTCAAAGGCCTTGTCCGGATCTTCGGACCAAACAGCAAACACCCCGCCTTCCTTCAAGGCGGAACTGCTTAACTTCAGCGCCATATCGCCGTACAAATACTCTCCCCGGCCCCGATCCCCCTTATGAGGACCTTCGTACAGGTCAAGAATTATGGCATCAAAGCAATTTTCCTTGCCCTTCATTGCCGCATAACGAATGACCGAGGCCACATCATCAATCACAACCTTGACTCGCGGGTCATCAACTGCCCCGCCGGTAAGATGGGCAATCGGCCCCCGGCACCATTTGACCATTATCGGGTTCAGTTCGGCCACCACGACCTCGGCATCAGTTGGGAGATTATCAATGGCCGCCTTCAGGGTGAAGCCCATGCCCAGGCCACCCACCAGCACCCTGGGATTCTTTTTATTCTTCAGGGACTCACACGCCAGCTCCGCTAAAACTATCTCGGACATGTTGGCCAAGGAGTTCATCAGCACCCGACTGTCAATAGTTATAAGAAAATCCGCCTCGCCTCTCTGCCGAAGATCGAGAAGCCCCTCATCGGTATCAATACTGTCAACTATCCGCCATGGCTTAGCCATTTAAAATTCTCTACTTAATTGTTCGACCATTCCTGAATATAGCCAACGAATAGAATCCCCACAGTAAAAACCGCGCTGATAAAATCCGGCAGATAAAGGGAGTTCTGACAGAAATCCAAACAGCGCCTGAACGATCGCTGAGCATTTTGCCCGGTCGAAACGGTTCAGGCAGAGGGGGCTAATCGGGTTTCCCAGTTCGCGGGTAGTTTTATTTCCCTGGTGACGGACCTGGCGTAAGAATTACGGAATATCAGGTTGCGGTTTCTCTGCCGGCTGCCGCATACGAAAATATCGATGAGTTCCGGACTCTCGATGATCGGCATCCTCTCCCCGGGTGCCACATCAAACGCCTTTGGCGCCCGGCCTTCTTCCACCAAATTGTGAACAGTCCACGGCACCACACGCTCTTCGGTGTAAGCAAATTCCGTGTTGACTTCATCCACCGGCAGGGTGGCATGTTTGACGATGTACGCTTTTATGTCCTGTTTTGAATAACCGTCATTAGCGATGGCGGCGGCATTGGGCGGGCTGATGAACACGCTGATCGTCTTGGACATGCCGAACAATATGGAGGTGACACCAAACGCCCTGCCCATGTAATGACAAATACCGGTGAGATGGGGCTGCGCCTGAGCACCGGAGGTCATAAACTGGTGCGTCGCATTCATCATCATCCCTGCCGTGACGGTACTCGTATTCCTGTCAAAACCACGGTCGACATGAAAAGGGTCCCATGGACTGGCATTTTCATCCTCGGCCATAACCCAGGCTCCTCCCGGCCAGCCAAAAGTCCCCATCCATGTTATCCCTTCCTTGAAACCGGCTATGTTTCTCACGATTAGGCCGAGGCCGCGTCCGATGGTGGCATTGGCTCTCCTCCCAAGGGACAGCAACGCGGTGCCGTAATTCAAGTCCAGTGGCTTGATAATCGGACCATTTATCACAATAAAGGGCTTAATACAGCCGGTACTGCCGAGATCCTTTAGTTGAAATGCCGGGTCCGCCATAGCCGACACTGCGGCGATCAGCACCGGCATATACTCGGGGCGACACCCAGCCATCACCGCATTGACGGCAATATTCCAGGGAGTCGCTTTCCGATTGGCCAGCGGCAGTATCCCTATTTCTTCATCAGGAGACAGATCCGTCCAGTTCAGCATCTCTTCAACCGCCTCCCGGGTGGGGGGGATGATGGTAAGCCCGTCCGTCCAACCTTTTCGGTAGAAAAAGTCGTTCACCTCATCGAAACTACCACGATATACAATCTCTTCCGGATTCTTCAGGGTATCTTCAAACATCCAGAACGCCTCCTGAAACCCCTTTCGTTAATGCCTTGATAATGTGATCGATTACGGTTCTCTCAGCCATTTCTGATAGTTGAACCTGGCTAAAGTCATCAATAGCACCGGACCATTCAACAACCCTGGCGTCAGGGACTCCGTAGGACGACGCGATGAAATGGGACAGCTCTAGAAACATGGTAACAACAATCGATGCTGAGGGGATACCAAGCTCCTCAGCCACCAGACTTGCCCGCATAACTGCGGGCGTACAGGTACCTCAGCCGCCGACACCGGAGATGACGGCATCGCAGCCGGACCGCAATAGCGTCTCTCGCAGCGCCATGGCAGCAGCGTCTATATTTACCATGGGCAGGAAAGACGGAAATTCGGTATACGGCACGAATTTTATATCCGGGTAGCGCTTCTTTAGCAACTCACGAAGGATAGGAAAGGTCGCATCTCCCCGAAACATACCGTTCCAGACCTCACCCACCGTTTTCCCATTCAGGTCAGAAAGACGCGGAGCGATGGGGCGGACCCCACCGACATACTCTCCAACAGGGCTTACCACCTCGTAAATGACATGATCATCCAGCATACCCAACTCCTTCTTGCAGTTAAGGATGGAAAATTGCTTTTATCTGTTATTTTTTAAAACCATTTCTCATCTTCCTTGTTTGGGCGTCATCCGGGCGAGAACGACTGTGACTTTCTCCTCATCTTCTTCCGATCGGAGGATCTTTTTCCGGGCATCAATATCGTAGGTTTGGGACATATGATTTAAAAATGCCATGGTGGTATTGCGCATGCCCGAGGCCAGAACGATTTCACCTCTTGGCGCCCGGTAGGTTTTGAACAGGTTTTCGAGCGGTTTAAAATCTTTCTCTTTGTAAACCACTTCCGAGGCGATGATCATATCAAATCGGCCGCTGAGGCTCGGTTTGTTCCAATCCAGTTTAAAGCATTCCAGATCGTTTACTCCATTCAATGCGGCATTCGCTTTGGCAAACTTGACGGCATGGGTATCTGATTCGGTCATGGTGATGCGGTGCCCGAAAGCGGCTGCCGTAATGCTGACCAGCCCGATCCCTCCGCCGATTTCAAGGATGCGTTTATAAGAGTCCGGGCTGGCGCCGGCCATGTAATCTGCCAATATCCATGACGCCTCCCAGATTTTGGCCCAAAGAGGGAAATGTTGAAACAAATTATCCGTATTGATAAATCGATCCAGAGAACAGGGAAGAAGAAACTGAAATTCCCTTGACCGAATGGTCATGTCCGTGGTTTCAGTATCATATTCCTGGCGGAAGGATTCCAACGAAAATTCGTCTGCCACTATCTGACCTTAAGAGATTTCGTTCACACTATTTTTCTTTTTCTTTCTTTTTGTTCTTTTTCGGGCGCGTCTTGCCCGTTGTTCCTCTCCATATTTTTCCACGTTTGCTGCGAATATCGCCTTTTCCCATACAGTTAACCTCCTAAATTGATTTGATTCTTGATGCTCGATACTTGATACTCGATATTTGAAAGAATTTTGTACTTTAATTCAGAATCCTCGATGGGTTGAGATCTCAGCTTTGATCCGACCAACATCGAGTATCCATTATCCAATATCGCGAATCGATTACAAATTATCCGCGCATATCTGCGAAGATCCGCGCCCCATTTAACTTGGTTTTAAATCATCAACTGAACACTTTCCGCAATTTGTCGCACATATCTTCGATAGCTTCACGGCTACGGTCGACCGCGCCGCTAAGATTGAGAAACGCATGAATCATATCGTCATATATAAGACATGTAACAGGAATACCGGCTTTTTTCAACCGGTCGGCATAAGCCAGGCATTCATCTCTCAGCACATCGAACTCGGCGACGATAATAAGGGCAGGCGGAAGATTCGAGAGATTTTCAGCCAGAAGCGGAGATGCATACGGGTGATTTTTATTCTCATCCCGGTCAAATATTTTCTGGGAGAAACCCTTCGAACATCAGGTTATCGAAATATTTTCCACAGGCTGTCATCTGTTTTTTATTCTTTGCCGTCCATCCCAGAATGACAACTCCTTTTCTCCGGTGAAATTGAACGGCCCAATAAGGACGGCAACGGATGTCGCATGCCAGAAAATCCGGAGAACCCACGGGGTCTTTCAAAAATCGTCCAATTAAATATCGCCGTAAAAACTTAAAGCTCTCAGCGTTATGATCATATCCTACTCGTCCCCGTAAAATACCGGGTGCATTGTTTTTAAACCATTGAAGGGTGAGCGGGTTGAATGACTCAACGGCAAATTTGCCTGAATAATTTCCGATGATCTCATATATCTTGTTTTCAAAGACTCCGGCTGTCTTTTCGTTTTTGATGTCAATCAGAATCGGTACCTTTTCGTCTACTGCTTTTAAAATATCTTCAAATAGCGGGATTCGGAATTCTGTATTTCTTAACCTCAAGTCCTTGATGGATTGCAAGGGTAGGGCTTCAATGTGTTGGTTTGATCCGGTTAGTCGCAATAAATTGGAATCGTGACACACAACGATTTGATTGTCTAAAGTCCTTCGTATATCCAATTCAATGGGGAAGCCGTGGTCAACCGCATCCATAAAAGCCGGTATTGAATTTTCGGGAATCTGTCGGCGAATATCATGGAGACCTCTATGGGCGATGGGCGCCTGGATCAGCCATGAAATATTTCTTTCGGTAGAGCGGGTGTCCTGCATTTAAAGTTACTTTTAACCCTTTTTAAGAAACTTAACGAACCGCTCCATCGCCGGTTCAAGAACCGATAGGTCTGCAGCGCAGCAAATCCGTACAGCCCCTTCACCCCCGTTTCCGAATGCAACACCGGGAGCAAGAGAAACTTTTGTTTCTTTCAGCAAAGAGAGCGCAAAAGAAAATGAGTCGGTAACTCCTTCAATTCTGGGAAACAGGTAAAATGCCCCCTCCGGTTGCGGCAGCGAAACCGATTCGATGGAAGACAAGGCCTTAAAGCAGAAATTGACTCGTTCTTGAATCGAATCCTTCATGGATTCAATATCTTTTTCTCCCTTTTCCAGTGCAATTTCACCCGCCCGCTGAATCATGGACGGTGCATGTGAAACAATGAATTCATTAAGCTGTGATGCTTTATGTATCAAGTCCGACCGGGCAACCATCCAGCCCAGCCGCCAACCGGTCATGCAATAACTTTTGGAAAATGAATGAACCACAATGACGGCATCATCTCGTGAGCAGATCTTAAGAATCGAAGGGGCAACCGGACCGGCATAGTAGAAACGTTCGTAAACTTCATCGGCCAACAACCAGAGGCGGTGCTTTCGGCAGAAATCCAACAACGATTGCTGTTCGGAAGGATTTGCGACCCATCCCAGGGGATTGGAAGGCGAAGTATAGACAAGAAGCCTGGTTTTCGGCGTAACAGCGGACGCTATAGCATCGAAGTCGATCTCGAATCGACTGCGATTGCTGGTATAGGGGATCTCAATGGGGCGGCCGCCGTAAAGGCTCACAATGGAGGTGGCATTGGGCCAGTTCGGAGATAAAATGATGGCTTCGTCTCCGGGATCGATGACACAGCGGATGGATACGTTTAATGCCTGAACACCGGATGCCGTTATTACTATTTCAGTTTCCGGATCTACCTTTACATCGTGGAGGTCGGAATATTTTCTGGCAATGGCTTTCCGAAGGCTGAGCAAACCTGCATTTTCACTATAAAAGGTGTAACCTTCATTCATGGCTTGAAAGGCAGCCTCTTTAATGTATGCCGGCGTCGGCATATCGGATTCCCCAAAATGGAGTTTGAACACACCGTCCATGGTAAAAGCGATATCTGCAATTTCTCGAATGCGGGAAGGAGCAACCGTTGATAAGTTCCGAGCCAAAGGGATGTTCGTCATATGGGATTCAATCCTTTCCGAATGATTAGACACAAGTGGACATATTCATGCGGGATGGTCTGAAAGTTGTCAAGCTCTTTCAATATCGAATATCTCAGGGTCTATAAGCCCTTCGCAGACCCGGGTCACGGCGCCGGTCATCTGTATTGAAAAGTCTTCAGCGATCTCAATTTCCATGTTTCCTCCCGGCATGTGGACCGTAACATGAGAATCGATGTGTCCGAGTTTGAATGCCACGGCGGCCGATGCGCTGGCACTGCTTCCTGAAGCGAGTGTATACCCTACACCCCGTTCCCAAATCTCGATCTGAATATTATTTCGATCTAATATTCTCATGAACTGTACATTCGTTCGGTTCGGAAAAAGGCTGTCAATTTCAATGTTCGGGCCATACTTGCAGGCTTCTTCCTTTGATATCTCATCTTTTACGATGACACAGTGGGGGTTTCCGATGGTAGCGGCACAATAGGTATATGAGACACCATCGATGACAATGTTTTCATCGATCACTTCTCGGTTCGGTCCCACGACCGGTACGTCTTTGCTCTGAAAACTGACATGCCCCATTCCAACAGAAATTTCCTTGCCGCCGTTCAATATCTGAGAGGTCACGATGCCCCCTAGGGTATGAATGGTAAAAGGCTTAGAATCAACAAGACCCTTGTCCCATAGGTATCTTGAAAAGATGCGAAGCCCGTTTCCGCTTTTTTCAGCCTCACTTCCATCAGTGTTATAAATTTTCAGAGCGAAATCCGTACCATGATCTTTATCTGCAAGAGGGCCGAGCAGGATGCCGTCGGAACCGATTCCGAAATTACGATGACAAATCCGTGTAATCTGCTCCGGGGCAAGCGTGGTGTTTAAATCTTCAGGATTCAGGACAATATAGTCGTTTCCGAGTCCGTGATATTTAAAAAATTTAATCGGGTTCATCATTTCAGTCTCACTTGTCGGTTGCCGTCAAGTCGGTTATGATCAGATATTCAATAAAAAAGATGAGCAAAACATAAATTCATTTCCGGTAGTTCATGGCATGCTTCCCAATAGTTGGAATTGAGCTAATATTTCACAGGATCTATATGGTGTCAATGCTTCCTACGGTTTCCATGATGGAGCTTTTCAGTATAACGATTGTATCAAAACAAATTATGTAGAGGAATACCGGTTAAATTCAAAACGCACAGCTTCTCGAACATATGACACGAATCATCAAGCAGGCGCTTCCATTCACAAAGCAGGATATGGGATAATCGCAACAGACAATACAGAATTTCATTGTTCTTATGATAATAATTAATTTGACTTTTAATAAGTTGGTAATGAAATATAATTTTTCTGGTTGCAAAGGAACACTTCGTTTTTGTCATTAACAACCGACAGTATCTTGCTGAAATATAATAATTTTCGTTTATCTGCGTTCAAAAAAGGAGAATAGTCATGAATGGACTGAGTGCCGACCTTGTAATTACCGGTGGTCACGTCATTACCGTGAACCCAAAGGGTGAGACGGCAGAGGCTGTAGCCGTTTTGGGTGATAAAATCGTTGCCGTGGGGAAGGCGGATGAGATCGCCCCTTTAATCGGGGATACCACAGAAGTCATTCGTTTAAACGGCCAAACCGTGCTGCCGGGTTTTATTGAGCCCCACACCCACTTTATGATGTACGGAATCTGGGCGAGATGGGTAAACGCCAAAACGCCGCCCAATGAGAACATCCCTCAACTTTTGGAGCGAATCGAAAAAAAGGTTGCCGAAACACCCAAGGGAGAGTGGATTACAGGCTACGGGCTTGAAGAGGGTGCGTTTGAGGAAAAACGCTGGCCCGCAAGGGATGAGCTCGATGCGGTTGCTCCGGATAACCCCCTTTATATCCGGCACCGGTCGGGGCATGCCAGCATCGCAAACAGCAGAGCGCTGGCTCTGGCAGGGCTTGATGAGTCGACGCCTCAAACGGAGGGCGGTCACATGGACAGAGATCCGAAAACCGGCCGATTGACCGGTGTGCTTCGAGAGAAGGCGGCTTTTAACTCCGTACAAAATCTCATCCCTCCTTCCACAAAGGACCAGATGAAAGATGGGATTATTGAAGCGGGCAGCCTCTACGCCACGGCCGGGATTACCTCCACCCACGATGCAGGCGCCGACACCCGACCGGATACCTACCGCGCATACCAGGAAGCCATCGATGAAGGCCGGTTAAAGACCCGTGTCTATCTCATGATTCGGGATCGCCCGTATGACCATTACTACATGAAGCGGGACCTGGGCCTGCGCACCGGATTCGGCAATGATCGGTTGAGACTGGGGCCGGTTAAAACCTGCACGGACGGATCCATCCAAGTGTTCACCTGTGCATTTTACGACCCATACATCACCCTCGAATCGGAAAGCACCCGGCGGAATCCCCGCGGCGTGCTCCAGATGTCTCCGAGCGAAACAAACGATATTGTTCTCGAAGCCCATCAGAAAGGTTATCAGGTGGCGATTCACGCCCAGGGCGACTACGGCATCGATGTTGCCATCGATGCGATTCAATACGCCATGTGGAAGCACCCCAGGCCTGATCCCCGGCACCGGATCGAGCATTGCCAGTGTGTAACCCCCGAGGGCCTCACGCGCATGCAGCGGCTCGGGATTATCGGCTCCTTCTACCCGCACCACACCTGGTACTGGGCGGATCGTCATATTTCCACCTTTATCGGGATGGAGCGGGCCAGCCGCATCGATCCCATGAAATCCGCCATCAATGCCGGGGTGGTGACCATCGCTCATTCCGATGCTCCTATTGCCGGGATCGGGGACCCCATTTTCGGGGCCGACCCTCTATTCGGCATCTGGTGTGCGGTGAATCGGAAGACCCGAAACGGCGTGCTCCTTGGACCCGAAGAACGGATTACCCCCATGGAAGGGATTCGAGCCTATACCATCAACGCCGCGTACGCCTCTTTTGAAGAAAACATAAAAGGTTCCATCGAACCGGGCAAACTGGCCGACTTTGTCGTCCTATCCGAAAACCCATGTGAGGTAGACCCCTGGGAGATTCGAAATGTCAAGGTTGAACGGACCATTATCGGCGGGGAGACGGTGTATCAGGCGGCATAAATCCAAATAAGGTTTTTTCCTTGGCAATATGATTACCCCGTAGCGCATGAAGAAAGAGAGGAACCGATGATGCAACAAAAAACAAACCCCACCCCATCGGGCAACATGCCGGCCAATACTTCAAGTTCAGCCTATCTTGTCCATCCCAAATATTTTCTGAGAGACAAATTTAAATACCCGGCCGGTATTCGACTGGCTGTGAATTTCACCATCGATTTTGATACCATGCTCAATCGCAGGCTGAAGAACGAACCCGCCATGGAGTTGAGCCAGGGCGAATTCGGTGGGCGCGTGGGTATTTGGCGGTTGATGGATCTTTGTGATCAATACGATGTCAAGCTAACCATCTTTACTCCCGGCCGCATTTGCGAACTGTATCCAGAGTCTCTTAAGGAAGCCGCCCGACGAGGACATGAAGTGGCGAATCATATGTGGGAGCATCGCATTCCATCCGATATCGAGCTGGAAAAAGATCATCTTTCAAGGACCACTTCGGCCATTGAAAAAGTATGTGGCAATAAACCGGTGGGAACCCGAAGCGGACACAAACTTTCTTTACTAAGAGACGCGGGCTACATCTACACATCCAACAATACTGCAGACGATTTTCCTTATTATGTCGTCGACGATGAGGGAAAAAGCTGTCTGTTAAACCTTCCTTTTCACTATGTCATGGACGATGCCATGTATTTT
>DUZK01000011.1 GCA_013349495.1 Deltaproteobacteria bacterium | reverse complement strand
GCATGAAATCTCCTTGACAAATAAGTCGTTCCCCGATATTGATTACCCTTTGGTTTTCCGGAGTGTTATGGTCGTAAGCCATTAAAAATAGTAAGAAAATAAATAGAGGAGGTAAGAATATGTCCAATTTAGTACCCCCGCATGGCGGGAAAGGCTTGACCTGCTGTCTGCTGGAAGGCGCAGATCGAGAAGCCGAATTGAAGAAAGCGAAAGGACTCAAGAAGATACCGGTTTCCCCGCGGGAAAAGGGCGACCTGATCATGATGGGAATCGGCGGATTCAGCCCGCTCACCGGCTTCATGACCAAGGCGGACTGGAAGGGTATATGCGATGATTACCTTTTGGCCGACGGGACATTCTGGCCGATTCCGGTGACCCTTTCGGCGACCAAAGAAGATGCCGGCGGCATTGCAGACGGCGAAGAGATCGCACTATTGGATCCTGAAACCGATGAAATCATGGCCACCATGCAGGTTACCGAAAAATTCGAGATGACCGAGGCGGACAAGAAATACGAATGCGAAAAGGTCTATATGGGTGAGGGCACCCCTACGGCCGAGGAATTCTGGAAAATCGCGGCAGAGGATCATCCCGGGGTTCAGATGGTCATGAACCAGAAGGACGTGACCCTGGCCGGTCCCGTCAAGGTGCTGAGCGAGGCGGAATATCCCACCAGATATGCCGGCACTTACATGAGACCCGAAGACTCGAGGAAGATATTTGAAGGCAAAGGGTGGAGCGAAGTAGCCGCCCTTCAGCTTCGCAACCCCATGCACCGGTCCCACGAATACCTTTGCAAAATCGCAGTGGAGGTGTGCGACGGCGTGTATATCCACTCTCTGGTGGGCAACCTGAAACCGGGAGATATTCCGGCGGGTGTCCGGGTGAAATGTATCGACGCGCTGGTGAAAAACTATTTTGTGGAAGACAATGTGGTTCAGGGCGGCTACCCGCTGGATATGCGATACGCCGGCCCCAGAGAGGCCCTGCTTCATGCCACCTTCCGCCAGAACTACGGGTGCTCCCGCATGATCATCGGCCGGGACCATGCCGGTGTGGGCGACTTCTACGGCATGTTCGAAGCCCAGACCATCTTCGATAAGATTCCGACCCCCTCGGAGCCGGGCAAAGCGCTGCTCTGCACGCCTCTTAAGATCGACTGGACCTTCTACTGCTTCAAATGCGACGGTATGGCGTCTCTGAGAACCTGCCCCCATGGGAAGGAAGACCGTGTGCTTTTAAGCGGGACCATGCTGAGGAAGATGCTGTCTGAAGGCGGCGAGCTGCCGGATCACTTCGGCCGGGATGAGGTTGTCCAAATCCTGAGGGAGTATTATGAAGGATTGACCGAAAAGGTGGAGATCAAACTCCACGGTGCTGCCACCGGCGGCGACAAGAAATAGCCACCGTTCGAATAATTACATTTCAAACAGAAAAGGGAGATGCATTTTGCATCTCCCTTTTTGCTTTTGCGGTAAACGACCTTGTCTGTTATCCGATCTTAAATCCTCTGCCCGAGTATTCCGCATAGGCTATGGCCACGGTCCGGTAGACCAGATGCGCCAGTTTTGTAAAGGGCAGATAGGCAAACAGAGAGAATACGAACATCAGATGGATAAAATACAAAGCGTAAGAAATAAACGCCCAGTTTGCCAGCCGCGTAATTTCGGTCAACATTCCGGTGAGCCCCAGTGCCAGGGCTAACCCGATAAGCGCCCAATCCTTGTATGCAGAGGTCTGGTCTTCTTTATTCAAACGGTTTTTCAGCATCAGGATGCTGCCCACAACCAGACACACACCGCTGATATTGGCCAGCCATTTGATGGGATTTATCTGTGAGTACGGCCCATGAATCTGTAGAATATAGATTGCCACAAAGAAACAGTTGGTCACGATGAACAATCCGATAAAGGAGAATAAGACCATCATGTGAGTGGTGGACCGTTTCTTGTTTTCCGTGCAGTCATTGAACCGGTTGTGCGTCATAATCGTCGGGATGATCCGAACCAGGGACATGATGAATTCTTTTGGATCGATGTTCTTTTTGTCGGTTTTCCCTTCCCGGACGGCATTGTCGTGGATATCGCCGAGAAACCGTTTGATGCTGAGCGCAAAAATCGCCGCCGCCCAAATGGCTGCCGGAATCATCACCATATCCACCAGCCAGGTGGAAAAGAAGTGGGCATGAACAATCCGATCCCCTTCCGGAGTAAAATCGAGAAGACCCGTAATCAGACCCACTACGATGAAAATCACCGCCGGAACAGCCAAAAGGAGCGGCAGTTTTTTGGGATCGTTGACCGCCTGTGCCACTGCTTTTGGGGCTGCATATTCGGAAACCGCATAAGCACGAACAGCGGCCAACACATCTGCCGGTTTCGCCGTACGGGGGCAGCGTGTGGAGCAGTCCCCGCAGTTGTGGCAGAGCCAAATGTCTGCATTGCCTATCAGTTTATCTTTCAGGCCCCAGGACGCAGCAATCATCTCCTTCCGGGGGAAGGGCTTGTTGTCCGGAGCGATGGCGCAGGCTACGGAACAGGTTGCACATTGATAGCATTTCTTAAGTTCTGCTCCGCCCAGTGCGCCGATCTCACGAATAAAACCCAGATCCGGTTCGAGTACTTGTACATCAGCCATATATTACCTCCTCATTGATGGCTGCGAAAAATGCCCAACTGAGGCGTTATCCTCTTCTTTCGTCATTTCGGCGTACAGTAAGTACGGCCTCATTCCTCAAGATTCGGAAGCCTTGCATTTGGGACATTTTACATTGCCATCATAAATAGGATTAATTCTTTAAATCGCAAATCGAAAATCGCAAATCGAAAATATCTAGAATCCCTTAAACGGGTTGGGGCCCATGGCTTCCACGCTTTCCACAAAATCGTTGATCATTTTCGGAACTTTATCGAAATCGTCGATTGCCACCTCGAGCTGCATGACGCGCTCATTCTCCAATGCAAGGCTCTGGAGAGCTTCACCGATCTTCTTCATTCGGATACTTGCCAGCTCGCTTCCCTTAATAAAGTGGCACTGATAATCATCGCCATGTTTGCAGCCCAGCAGGAATACGCCGTCCATGCCCTGGGACAGGGCGTCCTTAATCCAGATCACGTTCACCGAGCCGAGACATCGAACCGGTATAAACCGGACGTCTGCCGAATAGGAAAGCCGATTCAATCCGGCAACGTCAAGCGCCGGTAAAGCGTCGTTTTCGCAAACCAGACCCAGTATCCGGTACGGGGGCTCGGTGTAGTCGTCTTCAGACGGCACCCATACGGATTTCAACATGGAGCCGATACTGTCGATGCTGTAATTGGCGAAGTTGATGATCCGTTCCGGACAGCAACCCATACATGTGCCGCAGCGGCGGCAGCGCGCCGGGTTCGGTTTCGGCGTCCCCTTCTCATCATCGTCGATGGCGCCGAAGGGGCATTCTTCCGTACACCGTTTGCACTGGGTGCATCTCTGGAAGAAGAAATCCGGAAAACTCATATCACCGTATCTGGGGTGGACGGAGACCCCTCGATTGATGGATTCCAGGGATTGAATCGCCTTGAGGGCAGCCCCTGCAGCATCTTCCATACACTCTTCAGCCGTCATGCTGCGACGGATGGCGCCGGCGGCATAGATGCCGGTTCTTTGGGTTTCATAGGGGAAGCAGATGTAGTTTGAGTCCACATACCCCTTGAACAGATCGATGTTGTCCCGAAACGCCGGCCCCTGCCGGTATGCCATATTCACGACCGGATCATCTGCCGTGGCCGGGACCATGCCGGTTGCCAGTACCACCATATCGGCTTTGACCCGGATTTTCTCCCCCAACAGAGTGTCGTCGGCTTCAACAACCAGGCCGTCCCCGTTTTTGGACACACTCACCACATCGCCTTTGGTCAAGAAAATTCCTTCATCCTGCTGGATCGCTTTGTAGAAATTTTCCATGAGACCCGAGGCGCGCATATGCTGATAAAATACAAATGCCTTGCCGTCCGCGGCGTAATCTTCTCTCACATATTTCGCCTGCTTCAAAGCAACCAGGCTGGTTACAGCCCCTGCATATTCGAAGTCCGAATCATCGCCTCTGCCCGGAGTCTGGATAAACACAACCGATTTGGCATCCTTGCCATCGGATGGTCTTGCAATTTTTCCCTTGGCAGCGATTTCTTCAAACTGGCTGTTGGTCACTACATCCGGGATTTCACCAAAACCGTAGTGGGCCAATTCGTCCCCTTTGGGTTTGTAGGGCCTCCAGCCGGCGGCTAAAATCACTGCGCCGAATTTTTCCCCATCAGGATCGATAGATAGAATGTCGACTCTGCCCTTGTTATATTCCATGAACTTTTCATGAAGTGCCGGGGCATCCAGTTCCTTGCCGGTTTCATCCACTTTCATTTCATCCGGAAGCGGGTAGGGCACGTCGAATTCGATTTTTTCATCCGGTGATTTCAAGGTTACGGTGAAATCGCCAGGTTCTCCGGCAAGTCGCGCCACAACGGTTCCGGTCTTCACCGTGATGTTAGGATAGTTTTCAAGCGCTTTGATCTTGTTTTCGATAAAGGGGGATACCAGTTCTTCATAGGGGCTTTCCACCGGAAGCTGTTTCCGCCAATGACGCGCATGACCTCCGAGCTCTACTTCTTTTTCAACGATGGTCACGTCATAACCGGCTTTTGCGGCTTCCATGGCTGACGAAATTCCGGTGATTCCGCCACCGATGACCAGGATTTTCCGGCTGAAGGTTTCCACTTTGTAAGGTTCCGGAAGATTGATTTTCCCGACTTTTGCCATTCCCATTCTCAAATAATCATCGGCCAGCAGTTGGAGCCGGTCAAAGCTCTCGCCGTCGCTCTTCTGCTCTTCTGTGAGCGCCGGGAATTCGGATCGTGGATGAGACCAGACCACCTGCTCTCTCAGGTTGACCCGATCCACGATGCAGCCGTCGAACTTGAACACATCATAATTGACCCGTTGGGAGCAGGCTGCGATGATCAGAGTGTTGACACCGTTTGCATCGATATCCTTCTTGATCGATTCCACGCCTTCCTTACCGCAGTACATGGAATGGGTTTGAACCGGAAATTTTTTCTCTTTCGCCACACCGGCAAGGGCTTCGATATCCAGTGCATCTCCGATGCCGCATCCCGTACAGATATATACGCCGTATTTTTTATCCATGGTTACCTCCTACCGATTCACCAGCGTTTGAATGGCTCTTAAGGCCATGCCGGTTGCATTCTGATTGGATGAAACAACATCAAGGGGTTTGTTGGCGCATCCAACAGCAAACATTCCGCCCTTGTCGAGGTCATTAACAATAAAACCGTTTTCATCGGTTTTCAGATTTACGGGCAGTGGATTATCTTTTGCCGTCGGCTGCATGCCGGTGGCCAGAACCACCAACTCCACCGTCTGATGAATCTTCTCTCCGGTCACGGCATTTTCAGCAACCACCGTTATGTTTCGGGTTGCGGGATCCTCGCTGACTTCGGCCACCTTGCCCTTGATGAAAAAGATGTTTTCATCTTCTTTGATCTGTTTGTAGAATTTTTCATACCGCTGACCGGGTGTTCTCAAGTCGATGTAGAAGATATAGATCTTGGCCTCGGGATACTGCTCCCGGATATAGGTGGCCTGTTTCAATGACGCCATGCAGCAGATATAGGAACAGTAGGGCAGGTGGTTTTCATCTCTGGACCCGGCGCATTGAACAAATGCAATGCTTTCCGGTTCTTTCCGGTCCGAAGGCCTGATGATTTTTCCCCGTGTGGGGCCGTTTGAGGATGCATACCGCTCCATCATCATGTTGGTGATGATGTTGTCGTACTGCCCGAAACCGAGGTTGTCGATTTTCGTGGCATCGTAGGGGGTCCAGCCGGTGGCCCAGATGACGGCACCCACATTGATTTTCATGCTCTTCGGTTGAGCGTCCAAATCCACTGCGCCCTCGGGCAGTGCATCTTTGATCTTTTTAGCATCTCCAGTTCTCAGAATGTCCGGAGACACTACATATTTATATGGAAAGGCCATGTCGTGAGGCACATAGAGCCCTTTGGTAGTGCTCATCCCGAAATCGTGATCGTTGGGAAGCTCTGTTTGAAGAGACTCGATCAGCTCGTCGTATCCGGTGGTGTTGTCTTCGACATACCGGGGCTTGATTTTCAGAGTGACCTCGTAGGCTCCGGGACTGCCGTCGACTTTTTCAACTTCCGTCAGGGTCAGGACCTTGATGTTGGGATTGTCTTTGATTCTTCTATAATTGATTTCCAACCCACAGGTGGGCGGGCAAAGCTTCGGAAAGTATTTGTTGAGCTGGGCCACTCTGCCGCCGAGAGATGCCTCCTTTTCAACCAAAAACACCTCATACCCCACTTCGGCAGCTTCAATGGCCGCGGTCAGCCCGCTGATTCCTCCGCCGACAACGAGAATGCTTCCGCCGGCAGCCGGTGTGGTTTCATTATCTTCAGTCATGGGATTCCTCCGTGTTTCATGGAATTTGATGGGATATCTCGAAATTCGCTTCAGGCTTTTTCCGTCAGGCAATATCCTTTTTTCCTATCCAAATGTTTAAAGATTCTATTTATATAAAATCCTTAAATATTTTGACAGGTTAGGATGTCTATTAACCAAAAACCTCCAGGTGTCCAAAGACACCTGGAGGTAGGATCAGCTAACGATCAGGTGCTGATGTTTAGTCCGGGATGATCTTGATGTAATCTTTTTTGAAAATATCCCAGGACCCTGCTTTCGGGTCATATTTCGAGTTGGTGAAGCAGAACCAGTTCTCGTCATCCTGTCCCGGAAAATCGGACTGATAGTAAAAGCCCGGATAACGGGTTTCCTTACGGTACTGAATGTGTCGCAGATGCGATTCCACAGTCCAGACCCGATGGATGATTTCCCAGCATCTCATGAGTTCATGGAGGCTGGAGGCAGCCAGTTTTTCGCAGTCTTCGCGGATCACCTGGAGCAGATCCATGCCGATCTCAAGATTCGCGTTGTTGGTCTGGTAGTAAGTGGCTGTTCCGCCGCCGTACTCGTTGGTGGCCTTCATGAGTCGGGTGGTCATCTGATCCGGCTTCAGGTATTCCGGGTTGATGTCCGCAGCCGTCGTATACCCGCTGTGCTCGAAGTAGATTTTTACCGGCTTGTAGACCAGATCTACGATCTCTTGGGTTGACTGGGAAATGGTCGGTGAGAAGTCTTTGTGATCTACGTAGTACTTGACCATGGATTTTGCAGCGATTCGGCCTTCACCGTGGGAACCGGAGGAGAACTTGTGCCCGGAGCAGCCCACGCCGTCGCCGGCGGTGAAGAGCCCTTTGACGGTGGTCATCCGGTTGTAGACCTTGCCGGTATCCCCCCATTTATAGGCATCCGGCACCCAGTCGTAATCCGGGCCGGAACACCACATGCCGCAGCAGCCGGAATGGGATCCCAGCAGATAGGGCTCGGTGGGCATGACTTCGGAGTTTTTCTTTTCAGGCTCAGTATTGGTGGCACACCACAGATTGGCCTGACCGCAGGTCATATCCAGGAAGTCTTCCCAGGCCTCGGACTCAAGATGCTTCATTTCTCTCTTGTCCATGGTTTTCCCAAGTTGGGCCATGGCGGAGACCGTATCCATCATGATGGGTCCGCGGCCTTCTTTCATTTCAAACAGCATCAGGTGGTTTCGCAGACAGGTGGGCGTGATGGCAGCGGTTCCATAGGGTGCATATTTTTCAAGTTCTGCCTTGGCCGCATCGCTGGCCACATAGTCTTCACCCAGACCGTTGAGTGCTTTGGCTTTGAACAGGAGGAACCATGCACCCACCGGACCGTAACCGTCTTTGAATCGGGACGGGGTGAACCGGTTTTCCATCATGGAAAGCTCTGCCCCCACTTTCATGGACAGGTAGTAGGTGGAGCCCGCGTTCCATACGGGATACCATGCACGGCCCTTTCCTTCACCGATGCTTCGCGGCTGATAAATATTCACCGCTCCGCCGCAGGCAACCATCATGGTCTTGCATTTGATGATGTAGACTTTGTTTTCGCGGACGGAGAATCCGACAGCCCCTGCGATCTGATTCTCGACGTTTGCATCCAGCAGCAGTTCAACGATAAATACTCGCTCCAGGATATTTTCATCGCCGATGGCCAGTTTGGCGGCTTCGGCAACCACCCGTTTGTAGGACTCACCGTTGATCATGATCTGCCATTTTCCGGTCCGAACCGGCTGGGCGCCCGATTTAAGGGTTCCCATTTTCTCGCCGCGTTTACCGTCCATGTTTTTTCCATCTTCGGACTGTTTCCAGATGGGGAGTCCCCATTCCTCAAATAGATAGACAGAATCGTCCACATGGCAGCCGAGGTCGAAGATCAGGTCTTCACGCACGATACCCATCAGGTCGTTGCGAACCATGCGGACATAGTCATCCGGGGAGTTTTTACCGATGTAGGTGTTGATTGCTGAAAGACCCTGTGCAACCGCACCGCTCCGTTCCAATGCCGCCTTGTCTACCAACAATACACTGGCATCTTCGGGCAACCATTTCTTGACTTCGAAAGCAGCGCCGCAGGCAGCCATTCCGCCGCCGACGATGAGAACATCAACCTCTCGCTCTTCGACTTCAGGATCTCTTACAGCGACACGCTCGTGTTTGGGTTTATTTGGTACAGCCATATTATATCCTCCTTAATCGTGTAAGATTTTAAATTCTGTTGACAACGGCAGTGAAGCCGCTTAGGCCAAAGCTTGAGGTTTCGGAAGCGCTTTCCCTTCAGATTCTTCCGTGGAGAGCTGTCCGCTGCTCAGATCCTGACCTTTCAGGTCTTTGTAAGCATTGGCGGTTCCTTCCGGAGTGGTCCGGATGGGGAACTTGAACCGTTTGATAAGACCGTTTCTGAACTTACAGGTCCACATGACATCCTCGGTTCCCAGCATCGGCATAATGCTGCTTCCCAACGGCACAAAGTCGGCGTATCCTCTTACCTCGACCGCCTGGGTGGGGCAAATCTTAACGCATGAGAAGCATTCCCAGCACTGGTCCGGTTCCTGGTTGTAGGCCTTCATGGCCGTCGGATCGAGCACCATCAGATCATTGGGGCAAATGTATTCGCAGGCTGTCTTGTCGCCGCCTTTGCACCCGTCGCATTTTTCATTAATTACAAAACTTGGCATTTAGATACCTCCTGTAATTGGATTGATAATAAAATCTAACTGCTCAATTATTCTAAAATTCTTGTTAACTTACTCACACCTCCTCTCTTTTCCGTGACATCTTAAAAAGCGCGAGTCACTATCATATTATAAAGGTCTACCGACCTATTATGCTTCATGTCGTGTTGACTCTAGATCATGGGTGATGGAAATCCGTTTCCCAATCGGTTAAATTTCCTTTTAATATCAACAAGATGGGCAGACAGTCATTTTGTCCGCATCAAAGGGAAATTAAATATCACCCCCCTGTGGGCTTGTCAAGGAACTTTTGGGGAATTGCCCTAAAAGATGCAAGCTGGTAATAAAGATACCTGGCTATACAGTTTACTCAAGTAACCATTTATCTCGGGTGTATGACATATATACTACGACGATGTCATGGTTTCAGATTTCAGGTGTCAGGAAGCATCCGTGCTTAAGAACTGAACACTGAAACCTGACACCTGAAACCCGTAACAATGATCATTTCTATTTCAGAGGTCGCCATGAATGTTGACTTGAGATTAGTGGATAACCCTTTAGGACGGATTATGAAACCGATTTCACTGACTCAGCGTTTCAGCTTTGCCTGCAATTCCACCGTATCCTGCTTTAATCAGTGTTGCAGGGATCTCAATCAGTTCCTGACCCCTTATGATGTGTTCCGGTTGAAACGCCGGGTGGGATTGACTTCATCTCAATTTCTGGAATCTTACACGGTGCGTCATCAGGGCCCGCAGACCGGATTTCCCGTCGTGACATTTAAACTGAACCCTGCCGACAGCATGAGGTGTCCGTTTGTTCACGCTGACGGCTGCGGCGTGTATGAGGATCGTCCATCCTCCTGCCGCACCTATCCCCTGGTTAGGCTGGCTTCTCGGTCCAGAGAAACAGGAAAAATTTCCGAAAGTTATTTCCTTATCCAAGAGGAGCATTGCCAGGGATTTGATGAAATGCAAGATCAGACGGTTGAGGAATGGATCGAGAATCAGGGGATCGATGTTTACAACCGGATGAACGATTTGCTTTTGGAGTTAATCAGCCTTAAGAACCGATTGTTACCCGATCCATTCGATGGCGACACCACGCAACTCATCCATGCTGCGCTCTATGATCTTGATCGATTTAGAAGTCGAATTGCTTCCGGTGAACTATCCGTTTCAAAAGGAAATATTGATGAGTTGGATGATGTCGGCCTTTTGAAACTGAGCATTCGATGGGTGGGTGATCTGATGTCGGAATTGTCAAATCAGCATCTTTAGATCGGCCTATTCGATCTTGGTTTTATTGATTTTGTTTTAATCCCCCACAGAATCAGCTTGACCCAGGAAAACCCCATTTTCAGTAGTGCCACATCGTCGGTTTTGATTTTTTTTCGGGTCTTGGGCTCTACTTTATACCGGTCCAAAAAGCTGCTCTGAAGGATAAAATCACGGAACCGATCGATATTGTAGGTTGCCATAAAAACCATCTTTGCCCGTGATCCTGCGGGTCCCTCCGATCCCCAGGGATCTGTTTGAAAAAGGGTTTTAATTTCCGCCCATTTTACCGTCATTTGGGTGTGGGTTTTCGCCTCTTGATCACTTATCCAGGTCTCCGGTGTCCATGAATGCAGCTCGTGCTGTCCCATGCAGAAGTTCGGGGGTTTGAAAAATCGGATAATCTCGGCCGTTTTCCTGTGAGCGTTATAAATAAAGCCTTGCTCCACAGGAAAGCTTCGACACGTATCGGGTCGATCCGGATAAACGGAACATCCGGACGATGTCAAAAGCGGGCAGGTCTTTTCACTGTTTTCAGACATTTTAAGGAGCACTTCCGGAAAATGATTGGAAGGTCGCATGACAACATCGACAAAATTATCCAGAAATTGATCGGATGAAATGCCGAGTCGTTGCTTCAGCCGAAGAACATCATAGGGGTATAAAAAGAGGTTCAGGTTTCGGCAACACCGGTTGAAACAGGACAACCCGGAATGGCAGTGAAAAGAGAATGAATCGTTATCGTCCAGGCGAATACCCGGGAGACCGTCTATTTTATCGATGTCGATCTGTTTCATGGTATGTCATTATCATTTCAGCAATGGTCATTTTGACTTTTTGGTTAATACCTGATTCGGCTTTAAACCGTTTCTCGAGTGCCGCCATTTGCATATATAACGGTGTGCGGTCAAAGGGATAATAATCCGTTGCATTGAAAGCGTCATGAAAGTCATTACAGCCCTGATGAAACTGAATGGTCTGTCCCGGCCGGTTTAACTCATGGGGGATTCCATGAAGGCGGCAGATCATCGGCCGGTGGGAATAAAGCAGGCATCGGCTGTCCACATTAAGCGGGCACATTTCTCGCGCCACAATACCGTTGCGGTCTGCTATCGAATGTGCATCATGAACCGCCCTTGCTCTATATATAATGGTATGTTTATTTTCCTCGGACAACGCATCAAACCCCTCCTTTAAATAGAGGCATTCCAGATAGGTATGATGATGGAATTTAGTTCGGCAGCAATTTTCTTCACATCCGCTGCATACAAATCCATAATGGATTGCCGCTTGATCATAGCGATTGTCCATCCTGTCGTAGAGATCGACCAGGTTTTTCCGAAAAGCGTCATACGGATCCGGCCGTGATGATAATTGTCGGTTGATGGATGAAGAAATGATGGCCACCTTCTGTTTTGTTCCCCCAATAATGCTTGATATGCGGTTGATCTCCGGTGTATGGGACAACTTGAATATTGTAGGAATAAGGTTATCATATTTTAAATGGACGGTCACCATCTGATACTCGGTGATCTTGAAGACTATATCACCGGTGAGATTTTAAAGGATACCCATGATGAACGGTATCGTCAAAAAGTATCCCGGACACTCGTGGAGCAGAAGGGTTTTTTAAGACCCGATATATCTCCACGATTGGAGCTTTTTGTCCGGGCAGGGAACAAATGCGCCATCATCAAAATCGATTTCGGGATCACCCTGTCGAAACGGATGCATATGATCATCAAATATGGTCCGGGCTCAATCGTGACCCGACATCGGTCCGCACTGGCCGCTTCACGCCTTCTCACTTCTTATCAGATTCCCGTAGTCGTCGTAACCAACGGGGAAGATGCTGAAATTCTTAACGGTTCAACAGGGAAGATCATCCACACCGGTCTTGAATCCATACCCGGCAGATCGGAGCTTCTGAAGATTGTTTCACAAGATCAGTTCAGTCCCATTTCGGCTAAACAGGCTGAAATGGAATCCAGGATCCTCTATGCCTATGATGTCGATGGAAGCTGCCCGTGTGATGATACCATATGCAGGATAGAATCAGATCTAAACTGATCGGTTCCCTGTTCAGAGTTCAAGGTTAAATGGTTATAATTGATTGAAACTGATAGCAATTCTTATCAAGACTCCAATATTACGGTTTTTCAACCCAGAACCCAGAACGCTGAACCCATTAACTTAGCTAAAAGAGGAATACCATGTTCGTCCTTAAGAAAGTACTGACGCCGTTTATTCTACCTCCGGGGATTTTTATCCTGCTGCTGATTATTTCAGGAATATGGTTTTATACCAAAAAAAAACGCGGCGCGGGTGTTATCCAAATCGTTATCGGCGTGCTGATGTGGATTCTTGCCCTGGGGCCGGTGTCCGACGCACTTTACAGAGGCCTTGAAGGGCAATTTACACTTCCCAAAGAAATAGACGGCGAGGTTCTCATCCTGTTGGGGGGCGGGATCAATGATCAGGCGCCCGATCTTTCCGGCATGGGTGCACCCTCACCGGAGCTACTCCAAAGGATAGTGACTGCCGTAAGACTCTATAAGCGGCTGAATCTTCCGATCCTTGCAACCGGCGCAAGCTTCACTCGCTCACAAATTTCCGAGGCTTCCATCATCAAACGGTATTTAATCGATTTAGGGGTTTCGCAAGATTTGATTATCCTCGAAGATAGGGCCCGGGATACCTTTGAAAATGCGAATTTTGCCAAATCGATTTGCGACCAGTTCGGTTTTCGCAAACCGGTTCTTATTACCTCCGGTTATCATATGAAACGGGCGGTGTTGTCCTTTGAGAGGGCCGGTCTCAAAGTCATTCCATTTCCTGCTGCATTCAAATCTCCAAAAGCCCTGCCATTTAACTGGCGGGATGTTCTCCCCGGGGATTATCGCGGGATATATCTTGCATTGAAGGAATATATAGGGCTGTTTGTTTACCGGTACGCCTACTAAGGTTTCAAACCGGCACATCAAAGTAATTGAACATGTCCGTATGAACGCGTATAATCGGTGTCTTAGAAAAAAAAGGTGATTATTATCTTGAATTTTTTTCTTGCATTTCTTAATGTTATCATATATCCACAGTTTTACTTTTTGGCTGGGTTACCGGAACGCATGAATCGGAAAGTTCATTTTTTACAGATACTTATTGTTTCGGCGGCCAGGATTTAACTATTTAAGAAAGCTGTTCAGCCGCTTGGGGAGGTGGAAACATAGCTATTCAGCGCAGATCAAGAGGTCCGGTTAAAGACACAACGAACATCAACGAGAATATCAGAGCGAGAGAAGTCCGGGTAATAGATCCTGACGGCAATCAAGTCGGAGTCATTTCGATTCGGGAAGCGCTTTCTCAGGCTGCAGATTTTGGTCTAGATCTGGTGGAGGTATCGCCCAATGCAAATCCACCGGTCTGCAAGATCATGGATTACGGCCGTTATAAATACGAACAGACCAAAAAACAACAGGAAGCGAAAAAAAAAGCGACTACTTTTCAGGTCAAGGAGATCAAGCTTAGACCGAAGACCGGCGAGCATGATCTTCAGGTAAAAATCGGTCATATTAAAAAGTTCCTTGGAAAAAAAGATAAAGTCAAGGTAACAGTAATTTTCAGGGGACGGGAAATAGCATTAGTTGATCGCGGAAGGGAATTGCTGGGACAAGTTGTTGAAGAGACAGCCGAATTGTCGGTTGTCGAACAGCTTCCGAAGTTTGAAGGGCGAACGATGATGATGGTGCTGTCACCGAAATAACACGAAATCGTTTTCCTAAGATTTAATAGCAGGAATTTCCTTTTTTGGACTCGGATGAACGCGGATTATAAAAATTCTAAAATCTTTAGTTAATCATATTATCTGCGTATATCCGCGCTAATCTGCGTCCCATTTAACTTAATTCCGTTACCCGCAGTGGATATCGAAATGGCGTGGGCTGGTCAGTATGTTATGCTCGCGCCATCTATTTTTCTGATAGGATAGGGCGGAACATCTAAATCGTATTGAAGGAGTAAGAAAAAATGCCGAAAATAAAGACGAATCGAGCTGCCGCAAAGCGATTCAAGAAAACCGCTTCCGGCAAATATTCATTTAATAAATCCTTTGGAAGTCATATCCTAACCAAAAAGACAACCAAACGGAAACGATCATTTCGGCGAAGGCAGATTATCGCTAAATCTGATAGGCGAGAGATCCGTAAATTGCTGCCGAACGGATAAAAGGGGGCTAGGAGAAATAAAATGCGAGTAAGAAGAGGTTTTAAAGCGAGAAGACGTCGAAAAAAGGTACTTAAGCTTGCCAAGGGCTACCGAGGGGGGCGCAGCAAACTTTTTCGTACGGCAGCGGATGCCGTCGATAAAGCGTTGATGTATGCATATAGGGACCGAAAAGCCCGCAAAAGGGATTTTCGCAGACTCTGGATTGCACGAATCAATGCAGCGACTCGTCTGAACAATCTGTCCTACAGCAAGTTCATCCATGGTTTAAAAATTGCCAATGTGGAACTCGATCGTAAAATCATTGCAGAAATGGCAATTTCCGATCCATCGGGATTTGCCGAGTTAGCAAAACTCGCTTCATCTTAATCTGAATTTCGTTACACTCCATCGGGTTAACCATTATACTTTAGAGTTTGAACCGCTGACGCTTGGTTCATAATAGATAGGTGAAAGACCGGGGTAAAAGTGGATAAATCGATTGAAGACATAAAAGATGAAGCACTTAAGGCAATTGACGCTGCTGACGACCGGCAGGCTGTTGAAGCCGTTTCCACCCGGTACATAGGGCGCAAGGGTGTTATTACACAATTTTTGAGAAACCTTTCGAATCTGCCGAAAGAAGATCGTCCGGGTGCCGGGAAAAGGGCAAACCAAGTCAAAGAGCTCCTTCAGAAAGCCATCACAGATGCTCTCAGTGCCATTGATGCACGCGCGGCAGGAGATATTGAAATCGATGTTTCCCTTCCGGGGAGATCCGCACAGCGGGGATATCTGCATCCGGTCACCCAGGTTACCCATCAAATCTGTGATATATTCAGAAGATTAGGGTTTGATATCGCCGAAGGTCCCGAAGTCGAAACCGATTACTATAACTTCCAAGCCCTCAACTTTCCGAAAGACCATCCTGCAAGAGACATGCAGGACACGTTTTTTGTTTCAGACACCGTTGTGCTGCGGACCCATACTTCCCCGCTTCAAATCAGGACCATGGAGAAGTATAAACCGCCGCTGAGAATCATCATGCCGGGCAAGGTCTTCCGCTGTGACTCGGATTTGACCCATACCCCCATGTTTAATCAGGTTGAAGGGTTAATGGTGGATGAACATATATCTTTGGGTGATTTGAAGGGAATACTCACGGTATTTGTTCACGAGATGTTCGATGAGCAGACCGGCCTTCGGTTTCGCCCCAGTTTTTTTCCGTTTACCGAACCGAGCGCAGAGGTTGACATCCTGTGCGTGATCTGCAGGGGAGAGGGGTGCCGGGTATGCTCTCATTCGGGGTGGCTGGAGATACTCGGTTCCGGAATGGTGCACCCGGCCCTGTTTGAAAATGTCGGCTATGAGGCAGACCGCTATACCGGTTTTGCCTTTGGAATGGGTGTCGAGCGGATTGCCATGTTAAAATACGGAATTGATGATATTCGAAAATTCTTTGAAAACGATATGAGGTTCTTGGGACAGTTCTGAAATGAAAGCGAGTCTTAGCTGGCTGAATCAATATGTTTCAATCGATATGAACGCCTCCGACCTGGCGGACACTCTGACCATGGTCGGCCTGGAGGTGGATTCGGTTACCGATCGGTATGAATATCTCAATACCGTGCTGGTGGGAAGAATCGTCGAGATCGTTCCCCACCCCAATGCCCAGCGGTTGACCGTATGCAAAGTGGATACGGGGAACCGGCTGGTTCCCGTCGTATGCGGAGCGCCCAATGTGAAAGTGAACATGCTGGCCCCATTGGCGCTGCCGGGCACCCAATTTCTCGATGGGACGGTTTTGAATAAGAACACCATCCGCGGAGAAACATCCGAGGGTATGTTGTGCAGCGAAGTGGAACTCGGGTTGGGCAAAGACAGAAGCGGCATCCTGTCCTTAAAAGGCTCCCTTGAAGTGGGACGGAAGCTTCCCCAGGCATTGTCCCTTTCAGATCCGGTTTTTGAAATCGACCTGACGCCGAATCGGCCGGATTGCTTATGCATCCTCGGGATTGCCCGGGAGATTGCAGCCATCCAAAAGACCTCCTTAGCGTATCCCGATATACCGGTAATGGAGGCGGAAGGAGAGATCGCCGATCATACCTCCGTCACCATTGAAGCCCCGGATCACTGCCCCCGGTATGCCGCTCGGTTGTTGACCGGTATTGCGGTGGCGCCGTCACCGTTTTGGCTGCAGGACCGGCTGAACTCTGTGGGATTAAGACCCATCAACAACATCGTTGACGTTACGAACTTTGTGATGATGGAAACGGGGCAACCGCTTCATGCATTCGATTTCGATCGATTGGCGGAAAACAGAATCGTTGTGCGGACCGCAGCAATGGGTGAGACATTTACGACTTTGGACGGTAAAGATCGTAAGTTGACCGATGAGATGCTGATGATCTGCGATGGAGAAAAGCCGGTTGCCGTCGGCGGTGTGATGGGCGGGCTCAATTCCGAAATAGAAAAAACCAGCCGGCGGGTGCTGATCGAGAGCGCTTATTTCAGCCCGCCCCACATCCGAAAGACCGCAAGGACGCTGGGCCTCGGCACTGATGCTTCCCACCGGTTTGAGCGCGGGGTGGATCCGGAAAATACGGTGACGGCTCTTGATCGGGCAGCTCAGTTAATGATTGAGGTCGGTGGCGGCAAACTGATCAGCGGGGTTATCGATGCACACCCCAAGAAAATCTCAAGAAATAAAGTCACCCTGAGCGCCGGCCGAACCAATCGTTTTCTGGGAACCGACCTTTCCCAGAAGACCATGGCAAAGCTGTTGGAATCGATAGAATTCAAAGTTGATATTGAAGATGCCGATACCCTGACGGTTGTACACCCATCCTTCCGTGTGGATGTCCATCGACCGGTTGACCTCATGGAGGAAATCGCCAGGCTTTCAGGCTACAACGATATTCCCACAACCTTTCCTCCCATATCTGCCGGAACCAAGCTCCCGTCAAGAGATCTGGATGTTCGGGACAATATCCTTCGGATCATGACCGGCTTCGGGTTTACGGAAGCCATCAACTATAGTTTCATGAGCGAGTTGTCATGTGACAAGCTACGCCTTCCGGCTGATGATTTCAGGAGGCGCATGGTGGAAATTCTCAATCCCTTAACCGAAGATCAAACGGTTATGCGGACATCATTGATTCCAGGACTCCTTGAAACCATGCACCGAAACGCATCGCAGCAAGTTAGAGATCTTAAGTTATTTGAGACCGGAAAAGTCTTTATTAACAACTCTTTGGAAGAGCTGCCCGATGAAGTTGAAATACTCGCAGGTTTGTGGACTGGATTGAGGAAACCGGTATCATGGCATTCGGCGCCTGAGGATTGTGAATATTATGATATCAAAGGCGTTGTGGAAGGTCTGTTTCAGGCACTTAAGATCGACAATGTCAAATATTCACGGATGCCGAATGATTTGTGCTTTTACATGAGACCCGGACACACGGCTCAAGTTCATGTCAACCGCTCCGCAGTCGGCTGGGTTGGTGAAATCAATGATCAAGTCCTTAAAAACCATGACTTGAAGCAGACCGCCTTTATCTTTGAACTCGACATGAGCCGGCTTTCACCGCATATGCCGGAATTGCAGCAAACGAGATCTATTTCAAAATATCCTGCCATTGCAAGGGATATCACGCTCATTATGAACATAGGTATTGAATCCGGTGAAGTTTTGATCAAAATTAGAGAGTTCGACGAAGCGTTGGTTGAAAGTATCCAACTCTTCAGTGTGTTTGAGGGGGGCCCGATACCGGCAGGAAAAAAGAGCGTGTCGGTCCGGATTACGTATCGTTCCATCAAGGAGACATTGCAGGACGAAGCCATCAATCAGTTGCACAGGGACATCACCGACCGGCTGATGAGGGCTTTTCAAGCGTCCCTGCCGGTCTGAGCCTATTCCGAAAGTTAAAATTTGGAATGGAAAAGAAACAAACACCCCAAATAGAGATACCAGACAAGCTCTACTTCAAGATCGGAGAGGTCAGTGGGATCGCCGGTGTTCAACCGTCGGTTCTGAGATTCTGGGAGACGGAATTTAAACGAATCAATCCCAAGAGAACCCCGTCCGGCCAAAGGCTTTATCGTCGGAACGATATCGATACGATTCTTAGGATCAAAGAGCTGCTTTACGACAAGAAATTCACAATTCAAGGGGCAAAACGGCATTTGCGCATTAATGAAAAAAAAGACAAGGAGCAGATCAACGGCTTGGATGATATCCGATCGGAATTAAAAAACATCAGAGATTTGCTGACTTAACCCTCACCTTTCACATTTCCTTAATCACAACTTAATCATTAAATATATTGACAATAATTTTGTTTTGTCATAAATTCGAAACCGATTTCGCGGGCATAACTCAGCTGGTAGAGTACAAGCTTCCCAAGCTTGGAGTCGCGAGTTCGAATCTCGTTGCCCGCTCCAATCGATTGTTCGCCCTTTTCAATCAAAGGGGTTGTAACGGTAGAGCTTTTTGCCAGAATCTGTGGTTTGGGTTTAATTTTTTTGTTATGGATTGCTACATGAACTGATATCGCTTCATCCACGATAAAAGGTCTACCCAAATGAGAAGAAACGGGCTACAGCCCGTTTCTGTATTTTAGGACAGGTTGTTTTGGTAGTGAAAAAAGAAAGAAAAGACGAGAGATATAAAAGGGAATCCGGTTCGGAGGGGAAACCACCGAAGCGGAGATCAGAAGCAGATATTGTTAAACGCGTGTATGAATTGGCGGGGCCGTTGTGTGAAGCCGAAGGCATAGAACTGGTTTTCGTGGAATATCAAAGGGAGGCGTCAGGCAGAATCCTCCGGATTTATATTAACAAGACCGGCGGGGTTAATCTGGACGATTGTGCTCAAGTGAGTCGACAAATGGGCGACCTGCTGGATATCTATCTGGAGGAAATAGGGCCGTTCAGTCTTGAGGTTTCGTCACCCGGATCGGATCGGCCCTTGGGAAGAGAGATTGATTTCGAGTGCTTCAAAGGGTGTGAGGCTAAAATCAGAACCGTTCATTCGCTTGGAGAGAGTAGGAACTTTCGCGGGATCCTGCTGGGGGTCTTTGGAGGGAATGTCAATATTCGTGTTGAAGATAAAACCGTGAGAATCCCTTTCAATGAAATACAAAAGGCACGGTTGATTAATTATGATGGAGAGCATCCATGTTTATCGCAGACATAAAACGTGTGGTCGATCAGGTCAGCCGAGACAAGGGTATTAATCGAGAAGTTTTAATCAAAGCGCTCGAAGAAGCCCTTCGTTCTGCTGCAAGGAAGAAGTTCGGCAATAAAATCGATATCGAAGTTCAATACAGTGAAGAGACCGGAGAGATCGAAGTCTTTCAGTTCAAGGAGGTTGTGGCTGACATTACAGAGGCGGATCTCCAGATCACCCTGGAAGACGGACTGGAGCTTGATCCGGAATGCGAGGTCGGCGACAGCATCGGTACCAAGATGGATACCGCAACCTTCGGTAGAATTGCTGCTCAATCTGCCAAGCAGGTGATCATCCAGAAGATGAAGGATGCGGAAAAGGATGCGGTATATTCCAATTTTATCGGGCGAAAAGGGGAGATTATCAACGGTATCTGCCAGCGGATCGATCGCGGCGATATTATTGTCAATCTCGGTCATACAGAAGGCATACTGCCCGTAAGAGAGCAGGTCCAAAAGGAATCCTATCGTCGAGGAGATCGCATTCGAGCGCTTATTTTAGACGTACTCCACGATTCCCGGGGCCCGCAAGTTGTGCTGACCCGGAGCCATACGGAGTTTTTGATCAACTTGTTTAAAACCGAAGTTCCGGAGATCAGCGAGGGTATCGTAAAAGTAATGGCGGCATCCCGGGAACCCGGCAGCCGATCAAAATTTTCCGTGGCTTCAACCGATCCGGATATCGATCCGGTGGGCGCCTGTGTGGGGATGAAGGGAAGCCGGGTTCAAAACGTTGTTCAGGAGCTGAGAGGCGAGAAGATTGATATTATTCCCTGGCATGCAGATGCCGCCAAATATGTCTGCAATGCCCTGGCGCCGGCAGAGGTTTCAAGGGTAATCATCGATGAAGACCGCCGATCCATGGAAGTGATTGTTCCGGACGAATTTCTCTCCGTGGCTATCGGAAAAAAAGGGCAGAATGTCCGGCTGGCCTCTAAACTCAGTGGATGGCATCTCGATGTTAAAAGTGAGACCAGTTACAGTGAAGCCATGAAAAGTGGTTATGATTCTCTGATTGCTTTGCCGGGTGTCGGAATCAGCCTGGCAGATGCGCTGTACGAAGCAGGATTTTATTCTGCAGCAGAGATCAGCAAAGCCGGTCGGGATGATCTGATTCAAGTGAGAGGCATCGGTGACCAAAAAGCCGATGAACTGATAGCATTGGCCATTCAAACAGTGGAAGAAGCGGAAGCTGCAGCTGAAGAGGAATCGGCAGAGGAAGAAGAATCTGCAGCTGAAGAAGAATCTGCAGGGGAAGAGGAATCGGCAGAGGAAGAGGAATCGGCAGAGGAAGAGGAATCGGCAGAGGAAATAGTAATCGATGCTGATGAAACCGATTCTGAAGACGGCAGCGATTCCGTAGTTGAAGCAAAAGACACAGACGATTCTATCGATCCGGAGGAGGCTGCCGGGGATGATGAACCGGCAGCAGATTCTGAAGAAAGCTGATGCTGAAAGTCTGTTGGGATATCGTTTTATCGTATTTCATTAAGGGGGATTGATGGCTAAGATCAGAGTATATGAGCTTGCCAGGAAGCTGAACATGGATAACAAGGTGCTCCTCCAAAAAATAGAGGAGATGGAAATCGATGTGAAGAGCCATATGAGTTCCTTGGACGCGGAGACAGCGGAATTGATTAAAACGGGTCTGCTCGGCCGCAAATCAAAAGGGACGGTAGTGGAAACCCGTGTTAGACCGACCGTTATCCGCAGGCGTAAAAAACAGGCCAAGGCCGAAGCCGTGGAAACGCCGCAACCCGAGGCGGCAGAAACAGCGAAAGAAGCTGAAGAGAAAGTTGTCGAAAAGGAAGCGGAAGCACCCGTCGAAGGAGCCGCAGAAGTCCCCGAGAAAAAGGAAGAAGTGAAAACAGCGGAACCCGCAGAAGATAAAGCTGCTGTTGAAGAGCCTGAAAAGCCGAAAGCGGAAACGAAAGCCAAGGCCGCTGAAAAGGCCAAGCCTGCAAAGAAAAAGAAAGTAAAGAAGGAAGCCGCCGCCAAGATCATCAAACTTCCGGTTAAGCCTAAAGTCGTCAAACCGACGATAGAGGAAGAGGTAGTCGAACCTGAAAAAGTTGTTGCAAAAAAAGAAACGGCTGAAGTTAAAAAATTCCCCGTTCCGGAGCAACTCGCACCTGAGGCAGAACCGATTCCGGAAGAAGTAAAACCAAAAGAGAAGAAGAAAAAGAGGAAAAGAAAAGACGAAGATCTTGCAGATGTAAAATTCTTTAAGAAAAAAATCTCCTTTCGAAGAAAGGAAGTCGTCGAAGGAGAAGATCTTTATGCGGATGCGCCGAAGCGGGCTCGAAAGGCTCGGAAGGGCGCCAAAGCACAAGTGGTTAAAGGACAGAAAACACAAATTACAACACCGAAAGCCATCAAACGCCGTATCCGCATTGATGACAGCATTATCCTTTCAGATTTGGCCAAACGGATGGGAATTAAAGCCAATGAGATGATTGCAAAACTGATGGCGCAGGGAGTGATGGCAACCGTGAATCAAACCATCGATTTCGAAACCGCATCCGTTGTGGCCGGTGAATTTGAATACGAAGTTGAAAGGGCTGCGTTTGAGGAAGAGACGGTTATAAAGATGGTAAAGGATGCGCCCGAACAACTTACGGCAAGACCGCCGGTGGTGACGATCATGGGGCATGTTGATCACGGAAAAACCTCTCTGCTGGATGCAATTCGTAAAACCCGGGTCACGGAAGGCGAAGCCGGCGGCATCACCCAACATATCGGCGCCTATAATGTAAGTACGGATAAAGGCCAAATCGTCTTTCTTGATACCCCCGGGCATGAAGCCTTTACGGCCATGCGATCCCGCGGTGCCAGTGTCACCGACATCGTCATACTGGTGGTCGCTGCCGATGACGGTGTGATGCCGCAAACCGTGGAAGCGATTAATCACGCCAGAGCCGCAGGCGTTCCCATTATCGTTGCGGTCAACAAGATCGATAAAGCGAATGCGGAACCGGAAAAGGTACAGCGGGAGCTGGCTGAGGAGGGACTTTTATCGGAAGCTTGGGGTGGGGAGACCATTTTTGTACCCGTTTCCGCAAAAACCCATGAAGGTCTTGATGATCTTCTTGAAATGATACTGCTGCAGGCTGAGATGCTTGAATTAAAGGCTAATCCGGAAAAGCTGGCCATCGGGCATGTGGTTGAAGCCAAGCTGGATTCAGGAAGAGGGCCGGTTGCAACGGTGCTCATAAAAGAGGGCACACTCCGCACGGGCGCTTCTGTGGTATGCGGCGTGCACTTCGGAAAGGTTCGGGCCATGCTGAACGATTCGGGCGATCAAGTTCAGACAGCAGGGCCGGCGATGCCGGTTGAAGTGATCGGACTTTCCGGAGTTCCCATGGCGGGTGATGATTTGGTTGCGCTCGAGGATGAGAAAAGCGCCAAACAGATCAGTATGCACCGGCTCCAGAAGCATCGTTCCAAAGAGCTTGCAAAAACGAGCCGGCTCAGCCTCGATAAACTCTATGAGAACCTGCAGGCGGGCGAAGCAAAAGACCTCAATGTCATTATTAAAGCAGATGTGAACGGCTCCATTGAAGCGTTAAGAGATTCTATGGCGAAGCTTTCAAACGAAAAAGTCAATATCTACGTGGTTCATTCCGCCACCGGCACCATATCTGAATCGGATGTTTCCTTGGCAACCGTATCAGAAGCCATCATCATCGGATTCAACGTCCGCCCCACTCCGAAAGTTCAGGAAATGGCTAAGGAAGAGCACGTGGACATGCGGTTTTACAACGTGATTTACGATGTCATTAAAGATATCCAGGATGCCATGGTCGGGATGATGGACTCGACTTTCGAGGAAAGGGTGCTGGGTCGTGCCGAAGTCAGAGAAACATTCCATATTCCACGGGTCGGGACAATCGCCGGCTGCTATGTCACAGACGGCCGAATCGAAAGGGGCCAGATGATACGCGTGCTAAGAGACAGTGTTATCAGCTATGAAGGAAAGATTGGATCACTCAGGCGGTTTAAAGACGATGCCAAGGAGGTTCAGAGCGGGTTCGAATGCGGTATCGGAGTTGAGCACTTCAATGATGTCAAAATCGGCGATATCCTGGAGTGTTATTATCTGGAAGAAATAAAACCGGTGATCGATTAAGAGAGTTCAGCGTTCAAAGTTCAGAGTTAACGCAGAACGCAGAACTCAGAACTCAGAACCCGGAACAAACACCATGGTTGTCGGCCTCGGAATTATCATATTTAGGCTTCACGATTGCCACTCCTTAAAAGGCAAACGCCGGGTGGTGAAATCGATTATTAACCAGGTAAGAAACCGGTTCAACGTTTCGGTTGCGGAAGTCGGGGCGAACGATATTTATCAGAGGGCTGAAATTGGATTCGCACTGGTCGGCAACAACCGATCGGTGATCAACTCCAAATTGGACAAAGTCATCAACATGGTAGACGATATGGGGTTGGCTGAAATCATTGATACTGAAATGGAGATCATGAATCTATGAAACCCTTCTACCGATCGGACAGGGTCGGAGAGCTCATTCAGCAAGTTTTATCCGACACCTTGCGGAAGGACATCAATGACCCTCGCCTGGAGATGACCACCATCTCAAGTGTAAAGATGTCCGCCGATCTCCGGATAGCCAAGATCTATTATACCGCTTCCGGTGATCCCGAGCAGCAGCAGAATGTTGCCATCGGTTTTGAAAAAGCATCCGGATTCTTAAAACGATCCCTTGGCCGGCAGCTTAAATTACGGTATATGCCGGAGCTTAAATTTTTTTTGGATGAATCGTTTGACTACGGTTCAAAAATCGACAAACTATTAGCTTCACTGCAAGATAAAGATGGACCAGATCATACATGAATTGAAGAACAGCCGGAATATCTTACTGGCTACACACGCGAATCCGGATGGCGATGCCATCGGTTCACTGATTGCCATGGGGCTTTGCCTCGATTCCCTGAATAAAGGGGTCACCATGTACAATGAGAGTCCCATCCCGGCGGTGTATCGGTTTCTGCCGTCTGTGGACCGGGTGGTGTCCCACATCGAAAAAGAGACGATATTTGACACCGCCATTGTGCTGGATTGCGGCGATGCCGAGCGAATCGGTGAGGCCGCGCAATCCATCTGTAAGCTCCCGGTCATTATAAACATCGATCATCACGCGACGAATACGGGATTCGGTAATTTCCGACTGCTTGATTCCACCGCATGCGCCACTTCGGAAATCATATACAGGATCATCAAGGCGCTGGGGGCGTCCATCACCAAAGACATCGCCGTTTGTCTGTATACCGGGATATTAACCGATACCGGATCATTCCGGTTTTCAAATACCAACCGCGCTGCGTTTACCATTTGCGATGAAATGGTGGATCGGGGTGTTAATCCGTATCATATCGCTCAGCGGGTTTATGGAACGTATTCTCTGGGACGAATCAAGCTGTTGAATTTGGCCCTAGATTCCATTGAGATATCGCTAAACGGAAAATTATCTCTGATGACGCTGACCCGAGAGATGCTCAATGACACCGGCACCCAACCTGAAGATGCGGATGGCCTGATCAATTATGCCAGACGAATCGAAGCCGTGAAAGTTGCCGTGCTGATCCAGGAAAACCCGAATGGCAGCAGAGCAAAGAATAATTCGAATCTGTATCACGTGAGCCTCCGTTCAGACGGCACCGTCGATGTGGCGACCATCGCCTCGGCGTTCGGGGGTGGAGGACATGAAAGCGCTTCGGGATTTAATATCGAAAGCACACTGACCAAGATTAAATCACAAATATTTAATCTGGCAGAAACACTCTAGCGATGATGGGTGAATTCAACGGGGTTGTCATTATCGATAAACCTCCGGATGTCACATCTGCCGGGGTCGTCGCTCTTTTAAAACGATTGCTGAGAGTCAGGAAGATCGGACATGCCGGCACCCTGGATCCTTTCGCCACCGGTGTACTGGTCTGCTGTGTTAACCAGGCCACCAGGCTTGCCCGTTTTTTTTTGCGGGGAAAAAAGAAATACGAGGCGGTATTGCGGTTGGGAATAGAGATGGATACTCAGGATGCCACCGGAGATGTCATCCGAACATCAGCGGATACCGATTTTTCCGAGAATCGGCTTAAAGGGGTTTTTCGAAAATTCCTGGGTGAGTCCTTGCAGCGCCCGCCGGTTCATTCTGCGCTGAAGCATAACGGCGTCCGGCTCTATAAGCTGGCTCGACAGGGAAAGCCGGTTCAAAAACCGGAAAGAAAGATTCAAATCTCTTCCATAGAGATTCTGGACATTCAATCGCCGGACCTCCGATTTGAAGTGGAGTGCTCGGCCGGAACCTATATTCGAACCCTCTGTTCGGATGTCGGCGCCGTATTGGGATGCGGGGCGCACCTTAAAGAACTCCGGCGGTTGGAGAGTAGCGGGTTTAATCTGGCGGAGGCCCTGACATTGGATGAAGTGGATGATCTTGTGGCTTCCGGCACCTTTGGAGATCATATCGTATCCATGGCGGATGCATTGCGCGGTATGCCGGCCGTGTCGGCCGGATCCGGGTTAAAAGAGAAAATCCGTTTCGGCAAAAAGCTGACGATAAGCGATTTCCCTTCAGAACGTGACGGGCTTCCCGACGGTTTTGTGGGGATTGTAGATGAAGACAAACAGCTCTGTGCTGTTCTGGAAATTAACAATGTGTTGAATCAATACAAATATTGTTGTGTAATTAAAAATTGATGTTAGATGATAGGGAACAACAACTTGACGGTATCTTTCAGTAAGAGGAGGCTTAAAGAAAGTGATATTTACAACTGAAGAAAAAAAAGAATTGATCGAACGGTATAAACTTCACGACAGCGATACAGGATCCCCTGAGGTGCAAGTCGGTCTGCTGACACACCGGATCCAATACCTTACCGAACACCTTAAGGTACACAAAAAGGATCATCATTCCAGGCGTGGACTGTTAATGCTGGTCGGTAGAAGACGTCGGCTTTTGAACTATGTCAAAAGCAAAGATGTGAAGCGGTACCGTACGATCATCGAAACGCTGGGATTGAGAAGATAAGCAACCAATAGGGCATTAAACGTCGATTATTCTCTGCATGGTTTTTTCTCTCCCGGTTTGAATCGACAGATTTTGACATGCATGAAGTGAGTGCATGTTGCGTTCCGTTTATACGGACGGATGCCGTTTAATAGAGAGGAGTCAAAGGTGGAAATATCATTGAAAGCAGAAGTTGGGGGAAAAACCCTCAGTATTCAAGCCGGAAAGGTAGCCAAGCAGGCTTCCGGATCGGTATTGGTGCAATATGGTGAAACCATGGTCATGGTGGCCGTGGTATCGGCCCACGAAGAGAAAATCGGGGCAAGCTTTTTGCCGTTAACTGTGGAATACCAGGAAAAGATCTATGCAGCCGGACGGATTCCGGGGAACTACTTCAGGCGGGAAATCGGAAGACCCAGTGAAAAGGAAACATTGACTGCTCGATTGATTGACCGTCCCATTCGGCCCCTTTTCCCGAAAGGTTACAACCATGAAACTCAGGTGATTGCCACGGTGCTGTCCATGGATCAGGAAAACGATCCGGATATTCTTGCTATGATCGGCGCCTCCGCAGCCCTTGAGATATCAGACGTTCCCTTTGCAGGCCCCATTGCCAGTGTTCGGGTGGGCCGCATTGACGGAAAATTAATAATTAATCCGGCCATACACGAATATGCCCAGTGCGATTTGAACATTATTGTGGCCGGGTCTAAAACAGGCGTGGTCATGGTAGAAGGCGGCGGCAAGGCTGTTGAAGAGGCGGATATGCTGGAGGCGATTTTTTTCGGTCATGAAGCCATCCAACCGCTCATTGACCTTCAAAACAAACTAAAAGAGAGCATCGGGGTGCCAAAGCGGCCTTTCGCGTCCCCTGAAAAAGACGAGCAGCTGGTAGAGAAGCTCGAAACCGCAGCCGCAGATCGCCTGAAGGAAGCCATCATCATACCGCAGAAAGTAGCGCGTTCCGCAACCCTCAGAGAGTTGAAAGCCGAAATTTTCGAATCCCTCGGCGAGGAGTATGCCGAACGAAAATCAGAAGCCTACGACATCTTAAGCGACATACAGAGAAGGATTTGCCGGGACCTTATTTTGAAGGAGGGGCGTCGTATCGATAACAGAAAATTCGACGAAATCCGTCCCATCACCTGTGAGGTGGGGCTATTGCCCCGGCCCCACGGAAGCGCGCTTTTCACCCGGGGGGAAACCCAGGTCCTCGGCGTGTTGACCCTGGGCTCCGGTCCGGATGAGCAACGGGTGGAAACGTTGAGCGGTGAAGAACACAGACCGTTTATGTTGCATTACAATTTCCCGCCCTATTCCGTTGGTGAGGTGAAACGGATAGGTGGACCCAGCCGCAGGGATATCGGCCATGGCGGGCTTTCCACTCGAGCCTTGGAAGCGGTGCTGCCGGCAAAAGAAGATTTTGATTATACCATACGGATTGTGTCCGAAGTTTTCGAGTCGAACGGATCCTCTTCAATGGGAACCGTCTGTTCCGGCACGCTTGCCATGATGGACGGTGGGGTCCCCATTAAGGCGCCGGTATCCGGAATTGCCATGGGATTGGTCAAGGAAGGGGACGATGTGGTGGTGCTGTCCGATATTTTGGGGGATGAAGACCATATGGGAGACATGGATTTCAAAGTCGCCGGCACCAAAGATGGAATCACCGCCGTACAGATGGACATCAAGATTCTTGAGCTGTCGAAGGATATCCTGCAGAAGGCGCTCGAGCAGGCCCGATTGGGGCGTATTTTTATTTTGGATAAGATGCTGGAGACCATTGAAGAGCCGCGTAAAGAGATATCTTCATATGCCCCGAAAATCACCACCATCGAAATCAATCCGGATAAGATTCGGGAAATCATCGGCCCGGGGGGGAAGGTGATCCGATCGATTCAGAGTGAAACGAACACCCGGATCGAGATCGATGATTCCGGGCTGGTAAAGATCGCCGCAACCTCCAGCGAGGATGCAAATGCTGCGCTTGAAATGATCAATGAGATTATAAAAGAGCCGGAAGTCGGAGCGACTTATGAGGGGACCGTTGTCAAGATCACCGATTTCGGCGCATTTGTTGAAATTTTTCCGGGCACCGATGGTCTCGTTCACATCTCTCAACTGGCTCCGCATCGGGTGAATCGGGTGACGGATTTTGTCAAGGAGGGCCAGGAACTGAAGGTGAAGGTGCTCGAAATATCGAAAGACGGAAAAATTCGCCTCAGCCATAAGGCCGTCCTGGAAGATAGCAAGAAATGAAAGGGGCGGGACCGTCCGTAAATAAGACAACCCTCAACAACGGCATCCGGATTCTTACAAAGAAAATGCCCCATGCCCGGTCTGTGGTCATGGGGGTCTGGGTGAATGTCGGCGCTCGGGATGAAGCGGATTCCGAAAATGGAATTTCACACTTCATAGAGCATATGATTTTCAAGGGAACGAAAAAGCGAACCGGCTATCAAATCGCAAAAGAATTCGATGCCATCGGCGGACTGACCAATGCCTACACCTCCATGGAACATACCTGCTACCATGCCAAGGTACTGGACACCCACCTGCCCATCATGGTGGATATCCTTTCGGATATCTTTTTAAATTCCCAGTTTCAAGAAAGAGACGTTCAAACCGAACGGCCGGTTATCCTTCAAGAGATCGGAATGGTGGAAGATGCACCGGATGAGTTCATTCATCTTCTGGCCGGAAACGGGCTGTGGGGAGATAATCCTCTGGGCCGTTCGATTCTCGGGACCCGTGAAAACATACTTACTTTTAACGCAAACAAGATAAGAGAGTTTTTCCATCGGCTGTATATTCCGGACCGGATTGTCATATCCGCAGCCGGAAACCTGGAGCATCAGCAGATGGTCGATCTCATCGGCCCCGCCTTTGAAGCCGCTCTTTGGGGAGATCGATTTCCCCAGCGCTCCACTCCTGAGACCAGATCGCTGGTCGGGCTGCATCATCGGGAATTGGAGCAGGTTCATATCTGTATGGCAACCCGGGGAATGTCCATAACAGATCCCCGCAGATACGCGTGTTCCCTCATGAATACCATTCTAGGCGGCAACATGAGCTCACGGTTATTCCAGGAGATCCGGGAAAAACGGGGTCTTGCCTATGCCGTCTATTCATTCATCTCCTCCCATATCGATACCGGTATGTTCGGGATTTATGCAGGCGTTGGACCGGAAAAAACGCATGAGTGTATTGAGCTGATACTGAAAGAATTGCGCAGGCTCAAAACCACCGGGGTCGAGTCTTCCGAGCTTCACGGTGCAAAAGAGTACACCAAAGGAAATCTTCTGCTGGCATCCGAGAGTGTGGATAATCAAATGGCCCGCCTGGCACAAAATGAGATTCATATGGGACGGTACGTACCGCTAAAAGAAATCGTCGATAATATAGAATCCGTGAAAGCTGAAGATATCATGGAGCTTGCGCAAACGCTGTTTCTGGACGGTCAGCTGGTTTTGACCATGCTCGGTCCTGTGAGCGACAAAGCATCATATGAAAAATTGCTATCGCTGTAATGAATGAAAACTCTACCACCATATGGTTTCGTCGGTTAAGACCGGATACGGATGCCGATATTCCCCTTCCCCGATACATGACACCGCAAGCATCGGGAATGGATGTGTTCGCTGCCGTGACGGAGGGTGTTATTTTGGAACCGGGGAAAATCGATTTAATTCCAACCGGGTTTGCCATGGCGCTGCCCCAAGGATTTGAAGCCCAGGTTCGACCCCGAAGCGGTTTGGCCGTAAAACACGGTATCGGTCTCATCAACTCTCCCGGAACCATCGATGCGGACTATCGGGGGGAAGTGATGATCGCTGTCATCAATCTGAGCCGTCAACCGTATACCATCCAACGGGGCGACCGTATTGCACAAATGGTGATCAACAAGGTCTACCAGGCAGAGATCCACGAGGTGAATCAACTGGACGAGACGGATCGAAATACAGGGGGGTTCGGGCACACGGGAAGCTAGAAATTTTCGAATTACGATTTACGACTTGCCCGCCGTCTTTCTGGCGGGTTTACGAATTTGGAGTTGGTGGTCATGGGCGATTTTCAGGCGGTGCGGAATTATGAACTTGCTGTTTGCATGCTGGCCAGTGGAAGTAAAGGGAATGCTATTTATGTCACGGACGGTCATACTTCCGTACTGATAGACGCCGGGCTTTCGGGCAAGGAAATCCAGCGCCGGATGAATTCCAGGGGATTATCCCCGGAATCGCTTAACGGTATTATCGTTTCACATGAACACTCCGACCACATCCAAGGTGTGGGAACGCTGTCCAGAAGGTTCCGCATACCGGTTTATATGAGTCCGAAGACAGAAGGCGTCATCGGCTCTCAGATCGGAAAGGTGTTTGATCTTCATCATTTTCAATGCGGCACCCCATTCAGCGCGAATTCTCTATCCATTCACCCCTTTTCCATTTCCCATGATGCAGAAGATCCCGCAGGATTCACGCTCCAGAAAAACGGTATCAAAATAGGCGTCGCCACGGATCTCGGTATTGCCACGGCAATGGTGAAGGAACACCTGAAAGACGCTACGCTGCTGGTGCTTGAAGCCAACCATGATCCGGTAATGCTCATGGAAGGCCCGTATCCCTGGTTTTTGAAACAACGCATCAAGGGTCGATCAGGGCACCTTTCCAACGAGGATACCAAATCACTTTTGGGGTCGGTCCGCGGTGCCCGTCTCTCCCATGTCATACTGGCCCATTTGAGCGAAACCAATAATCATCCGGATCTCGCCCGGAAGGTTGTGGGCCAGGCGGTCGGAAATCAAAATATAAGATTATCGGTTGCCGCACAGGATCAATGCGGGGAATTGGTTATATTATAGAGATCGCTGCATGGAGGCGCTCTTACTTACCGAATGTCCTTCCAATTTTTTATTTGTGAAACCGGGAGTATCATTAAATGAAAGCAACCCCCTATCGCAGAGGCTTTGCCAGCGACAATAACGCCGGAATCCATCCGGATGTATTAAACGCCATATTCGATGCAAACAGCGGGCATACCCGCGCTTACGGCGATGATACATATACCGAATCCGCTGTGAATAAATTCAAAGCGCATTTCGGCAACGATATTGAGGTCTATTTTGTATATAACGGTACCGGCGCCAATGTGTTGGGCATAAATGCCGCGACCGATTCCTATCATGCCGTTATCTGCGCGAATACGGCCCATATTCATGTGGACGAATGCGGGGCGCCGGAGCGATTCACCGGGTGTAAGCTTCTTGCGGTTTCGACGCCTGACGGTAAGCTTTCTGTTGATGGGATCAAGCCGCATATGCATGGTTTCGGTGTGGAACACCATGCCCAACCCAAAGTGGTGTCCATTACTCAGGCCACTGAGCTTGGAACGGTCTACCGCCCCGAAGAAATCGCCGAACTCTCCAAATTCGTCCATGAGAACGGAATGCTTCTGCATATGGACGGAGCACGATTGGCCAATGCCGCTGTATTTCTGGATTCCGAATTGCGCGCCATTACAAAAGACGTGGGCGTCGATGTATTATCCTTTGGCGGAACGAAGAACGGGATCATGGTGGGCGAGGCCGTTGTTTTTTTTAATCGGAAACTCGCTCGGAATTTTAAATATCTTCGCAAGCAGGGAATGCAGCTGGCATCCAAGATGCGGTTTATTTCCGTACAGTTTGATGCGCTTTTATCAAACGATCTATGGCGAAAAAACGCCGCTCACTCCAATCGGATGGCAAAACGCCTATCGCGTGAAGTGAAAAAACTGCCCGGCATACGGATCACCCAGCCGGTTGAAGCCAATGGTATTTTTATTAAGGTGCCGCAGGATAAGATATCCGTCATGCAGTCGGAACGTTTCTTTTATGTATGGAACGAGGAGACTTCGGAAGTTCGATGGATGACATCTTTTGATACCACGGAAGAAGATATTCTCTCCTTTGTCGATTTTCTAAAAAAGAATCTTACGTGACGGGTCATGAATTTTATTGCCGTAATCATTCTTGTAACGCTGCTGATCGATTTTGTTCTTCATCTTTCTGCAGATCACTTAAATCTCAAGGGTTTGCGAAGCGATCTGCCCGATGCGTTTATAGGGGTTTACAATCCGGACCGTTACCGAAAATCCCAGGAGTATCTCAGGGTCAACACCCGGTTCGGTTGGATAACCGATACCTTCAATGTGGTTGTGGTGCTTGTGTTCTGGTTTTCAGGCGGATTCAATTTGCTGGATAATTGGGTCCGGGCCTTCGGTTACGGGCCCATACCTGCCGGATTGATTTATATCGGAATGCTTATGCTGGTCAGAACCATACTCTTTCTTCCTTTCAATATCTACGATACGTTTGTGATTGAGGAACGGTTCGGATTTAACAAGACCACATTGAAAACCTTTGTTTTGGACCTTCTTAAGATGCTGGGGCTATCGGTGCTTCTGGGAGGCATTGTGTTAAGCGGAGTTTTGGCTTTTTTTCAATATGCCGGCGGCAATGCCTGGTGGTACTGCTGGATCGGCGTCTCTCTTTTTATGCTCGTCATGCAGTATATTGCGCCCACCTGGATTATGCCCCTGTTTAATAAATACAAACCCCTTGAGGATGGCGATCTCCGGGATGCGATTTTTTCCTGTGCGGACAAGATCAAGTTTTCCTTAAACAATGTATTTGTCATGGACGGGTCCCGGCGGTCGGCAAAATCCAATGCTTATTTCACCGGTTTCGGAAAGCACAAGCGGATCGTCCTGTTTGACACATTGATCGAAAAGCACTCGGTTTCGGAGCTGGTCGGCGTTTTGGCACATGAAATGGGCCACTTCAAGAAAAAGCATATCCTGAAGATGACGGCGCTGGGTATTGTCCAGATGGGACTCTTATTTTACCTGCTGTCGTTTTTCATCTCTTTTGATAAACTGTTTGAGGCGTTTTATATGGATCGGCCCTCGGTTTATGCGGGCTTGATTTTTTTCGGGATGCTCTATGCTCCGCTCGATTTTTTCATCGGGTTTTTCGCCCAGATGCTTTCCCGGAGAAACGAATACGAGGCGGATCGGTTTGCAGCCGAGACCACAAAGGATCCGTCGTCGATGATCAATGCATTAAAGAAGCTCTCGGTTCACAACCTTTCAAACCTCACCCCGCACCAATTTTACGTACTGCTCAATTATTCCCACCCACCGGTTCTAGATCGAATTAAGGCCATCGAGCAGGTTCAGTGATTTGATGCTCCGGCATCAAGTCTCAGCCATTACTTCAATCCAATATCGGCAATCGAAAATCAGAAAGAATTTGACCTCCTTCTGTTTTCCCGCTATCTTTTCCCTGAGGCCATTAATAGCCGTATTCATGAACTAAAGGGCTTAGATCAATTTCAAACCATTAATCATGCAAAACATGATAAGCTATGATTAAAGTAGGCGAACAGTTTCGCCTACCGGAAGCATCGATTAAAAAATAAAGAGGATTGATGGAATGCAAACAGCCAAACAAGAGGTAAGGGAACTTCTGGAAACCTTGCCGGACGACAGCACTTTCGAGGATATCCAGTACCACTTGTACGTGCGTCAGAAAGTTGAACAGGGTATCCAAGATATAAATGATGGCAAGACATATTTTCAAGATGAGGTTGAAAAGCGGATGGAAAGATGGGTCAAAAAGTAATATGGGCCAATTCCGCTTTAGAGGATCTTGAAGCTGCTGCAGAATATATCCATCGCGATTCCCCTGCCTATGCCGCCTCTTTTGTAACCCGGACCTTGCAAACAGCCCGTTCTTTGAGTGATTTTCCTGAAAGAGGCCGAAGGATTCCTGAAATCAGACATGATACCATCCGAGAGATTTTCATTCAGAGCTATCGATTGATTGCGTTTTCAATACCCCGTTCGCTTGCGGCGGGGTAAACATGCGGAAGGGGGGTGTGGGGGGAAACTACGTTTCCCACCATCATCTAAATTGTTTTGTGTTCCG
>DUZK01000010.1 GCA_013349495.1 Deltaproteobacteria bacterium | reverse complement strand
TACACCCTTCAGGAGGGTCGGGAGGCCCTGGATGAACGAATGGCCGCGGTTGTCGTTAACAGGGAAGAACTTAAAGAAAAACTGATCGGGTTCATTCAGGGGGAATCAGAAATTAAAGATTTCTTCCGCGGCAATGCCATAGATGGCGGCAAATCTTCTCATCATAAAGAAGCGGCAATGGAAAAAGACCTGATACGCCTGGCACAGGCCTGGGTATCGGGAGCCCGGGTGGATTGGTCTCTGCTCCATGGGGATGCCCGCCCCAACCGTATCCCGCTCCCCACCTATCCTTTTGCAAAGGACCGATGCTGGTTTCCGGTATTGGATGAGACCGGCGTACATGACGCCCCTCAACCGCCCCCTGCTGAAAAAACGGAACCGCTTTCGCAACCGGGCGCCGAGTTTGAAAATATCTATTTCAGAACCGCATGGGTTGAAAAGAAGATAACCGGATCGACGCAACCGCTGCGAAAACCGATGGTATTGTTCGATACGGCGGAAATCAGACGGGATTTGCTGGCAAAGCGGATAAATACCGATGTCGTTCTGGTTAAGCCGGGTCTTTCGTATCGAAGGCAGAACGAACACACCTTTACCGTCGATCCCAATTGCCCCGATGACTACAAGAACCTCATCAAAGCGCTCAGCCGGTTCGATCCGGCCCCCCGGCATTTTATCCATCTGTGGTCTCAGGGGCCATTTTCCGAAACCGTAAAGGATCTCCACCGTCAGATCGAAAGAGGGCTGTTTTCGGTTTTTCATCTGTGCCGGGCGATGATGGATGAGAAGATAGCAGACCCGGCCAATATCCTTTACCTGTTTAAAGCCGGCGAAGATGCCATAGAACCTCAGCATGCCGCCATGGGCGGTTTCTTAAAGACCCTGAATCAGGAGAATCCACGGATCAGATGCAAAACCGTTGCGCTGCCCAAACTCTCCATGCTGACCGATATCGTTCCCCTGGAGTTTCAGGACACATCGGACATGGAGATACGATACCGGAAAGATTTGAGGGAGACGCGACGCATCGTTGAAATGAGCCCGGATTTGGGTTTTGATCCGGATGCCGAATCCGGATGCCGTTTAAGACAAGACGGCATATATCTGATTACCGGCGGAACCGGGGGGGTGGGATTCATTTTCGCCGAGCAGATCGCCCGACAAGTAAAGGCCTCGCTGATATTGTGCGGACGATCGGCCCTGGACGAACAAAGAGAGCAAAAACTGGAAACCCTGCGCACCCTCGGGGCGGATGCGCTCTACGTCCCTTCGGACATCACGAACCGGGCGGACGTTCAGCAACTGATGGATCGGATCAGGTCACGGTTCGGTCGGATCGACGGCATTATCCATGCAGCCGGTATCCTCCGTGATTCCTATATCCTGAAAAAGCAGCCGGAAGAGATCACATCAGTATTGGCACCTAAGGTTTACGGCACGATTCACCTGGACGAGGCCACCCAAAACGAATCCATCGATTTTTTTGTACTTTTCTCTTCGATAACCGGTATGTTGGGAAACCCGGGCCAGTCGGACTACGCCTATGCCAACAGCTTCATGGACGGGTTTGCCGCTTGGAGGGAAAAGCAAAGGGTGGAAGGGAGGCGTTTCGGAAAGACCCTGTCCATCGGCTGGCCCCTCTGGTCGGAGGGGGGAATGTCCCTATCCCAAGAAGCCCTGGATGTCATGAGCGTGAAAACCGGCATGACGGCGATTCCGACCGACCACGGCATCAAAGCCTGGCGGCGGCTGCTCTCTCACCCCGGGATATCTCACGGGGCCGTGGTTCATGGGTATAAAGACCGGGTTCGGTCATTTTTCTATCAACAGGACATGAAAACCGTCGACCGATCGGATCGATCGATGGCCGTCGATTCCAAGATCCTGTTTGATAAAACCGAATCCTTTTTAAAGGAGCTACTGGCAGGGATTCTGAAAATATCTTTCGATAAGATCGATACCCGCATCAATCTCGAACGATACGGCATCGATTCGCTTTCGGTTAACCGGTTCAATCTGAAGATGGAAGATCTGCTGGGACCGCTTCCCAAGACCCTGTTGTTTGAAAACCAGACACTCAAAGCCCTGACCCAATACCTGGTGGACCATTATCAATTCGAGCTCGCCACCGCCTTCGGCCTGCACCCGAGCGAATCGGTGACGTTTAAACAACCCTCGGTAAAACTTCGAAAAGAATCTCATCAAAAACGGCAAGCCCATCGGTCTCCCCCTGCACGGGCCGATATCGCCGTCATCGGTATCAGCGGCCGGTATCCCATGGCCGACGGTATCGACCGGTTCTGGGAGAACCTCAAACAAGGAAAAGACTGTATCACGGAAATCCCGCCAAGCCGCTGGGACAATCGAAAATGGTATCACCCGGACCCGGTAAAGAGCGAAGAAGGGAAGATATACTGCAAATGGGGCGGATTCATCGAAGATGCAGACAAGTTCGACCCCCTGTTCTTTCATATTTCACCGAGGGAGGCTGAAATACTCGATCCCCAGGAAAGACTCTTTCTGGAGATTGCCTGGACCGCTCTGGAAGATGCCGGATACCGCCGAAAGGATATCCAAGGGATGCGGGTGGGGGTTTATGTGGGGGTGACTTCCAATACTTACCTGCTGTGGGGACCGGATGCGAAACGAAGCGGAAATAACAGCATACCCCAGTCTCTGCCCTGGTCCATCGCCAATCGGGTGTCCTATGTTTTCAATTTCAGGGGGCCGAGTCTGCCGGTGGATACGGCCTGCTCCGCTTCTCTCTACGCCGTTCATCTGGCCTGCGAGAGCCTGCTCAAAGGCGAAACGAACATGGCGCTTGCCGGCGGCGTGAACCTCTATCTGCATCCTTCAAAATACGTGCAAATGTGTCAAAGCGGCATGCTCTCGCCCACGGGACGGTGCAAAAGCTTCGGTGCCGGAGGCGACGGGTTCGTTCCGGGAGAAGGGGTGGGCGCCGTATTGTTAAAGCCGCTCTCAGAAGCCGAGGCGGATGGTGATCACATCTATGGGGTGATTAAAGCCAGTGCCGTCAATCACGGCGGCAGAACCACGGGTTATACGGTTCCGAACCCGAACGCCCAGGCGGAATTGATATCCATGGCACTTGAGAACTCAGGGCTGGATCCAAAGACCATCACCTATATCGAGGCCCACGGCACCGGCACGGAACTGGGGGACCCGGTGGAGATCAGAGGGCTCGCCCAGGCTTTCGGCGGCCATGCTCAAGCCGAACCGTATTGCGCCATCGGTTCCAGCAAATCGAATATCGGTCACCTTGAATCGGCCTCCGGTATTGCCGGTTTGACAAAAGTACTGCTCCAGATGAAGTATCGACATCTGGTCCCCTCGCTTCATGCCGAAACCCTTAACCCGAATATCGATCTTGAAAATTCAGCCTTCTATGTTCAGCGCTCCTATTCCGAATGGAAACAACCGGCTCTTGAACTGAACGGGCAATTGACGACCGCGCCGCGTCGCGCCGGAATCAGTTCATTCGGCGCCGGCGGCGCCAACGCTCACCTAATTGTGGAAGAATATCAAGAAAAAGAGTTCAGGGTTCAGGGTCCAGGGTTCAGGGTTGAACCGCAACTCATTGTACTTTCCGCCAAAAATGAAGACCGGCTGAAAGCCTATGCGGCCAAGATGGTCGAATTCATCGAGCAACAACAATCGAAAATCGAAAATCGAAAATCGAAAATCGAGGATATTGCCTACACCCTTATGATGGGCCGGGACGCCATGGCGGCGCGGCTGGCCGTTGTGGTTGCAGACACAGACGAATTGGTGGACAAGCTTCAGCAGTTCGCAGACGGAAAGAAAGCGATCCCCGGCCTCTATTACGGCCTGTCAACGACTTCTCAAAAGACGGCAGAAATGCTTCTGGACGGACGGGAGGGGGAGGCGTTCGTCAAGATCGTCATGGAGGAGCAAAAACTCGGCAAGCTGGCGCAATTGTGGGTGTCCGGTGTGGATATCGATTGGACCGGTTTGAATCGAGACCGAAACGGGAAGCGAATCTCTCTTCCCACATACCCGTTCCTTCGGGAACGGTATTGGATCGCCATTCAACCGGTCGATTCGGCAGAAGAGATTCCTTCGTTCGAGGAAACAGACAGACCCTTAGAATCGGCCTGCCTTTTTTATGAACCGGTTTGGATCGAAGCGCCTTTAACGGCCGCCGGCCATTCTTTTTCCCACAAGGGGGGTGTTCTGTTGTTGGATCGGGACAACCGCCGGGTGGAACCGTTCCGAAAGAAACTGAATGCGGATATCGTTCTGGTCACTCCGGGAAACCGGTTCGGTGTCACCGATGACGGCGATTATACGATCCGTCCGGACCAGGTCGATGATTACCGGCAGTTGTTCAAAACGCTAACCGAGGAGAATCGATTGCCCGGCTCGGTGGCGCACTTCTGGTCACAGGAAGCCTTTTTATCCGATGAACGATCCCTCGATGCCATGATTACAGCAGGATTTCGGTCTGTCTTTTATCTTTCCCAAATGCTGATGACCCATCGAACCCCATGGACCACCCAATTGCTCTACCTTTATCCGGACCTCCCTAACAGTCCGCAACCCCAATACGGAGCGGTCAGCGGTTTTGCAAAGACCCTGAGGCTCGAAAATCCGGACCTCTGCTGCAAAACCATTGCCGTGAGCGATGTTAACGATGCCACCGACGCCGCCCTTTTTGAGCTCGATACAACCGATAGTTTGGATATCCGCTATGAAGGTCCTTGCCGCCAGGTTCGGCGACTGCAAGAGATAACCTGGTCTCCGGATTCCGCCATCGGGCAAACCCCGTGGGTTCGGGATGACGGGGTCTATCTGATTACCGGCGGCGCCGGGGGACTCGGTTTACATGTGGCACGGCAAATTGCCGAAACCACAAAGGCCGCCGTCATCCTCACGGGCCGATCAGACTTGTCCCCCTTAAAGCAGAAAGAGATCGACCGCCTGAATGCCGGAGACGCCGAGATTGTTTACCTTCGGTCCGACGTGTCGAAACGGGAAGCGGTTGATAAGCTCATCCCGAGGATCACCGCCGCATACGGCGGATTGAACGGTATTTTTCACTGCGCCGGCATCATTAGAGACTCTTTTATCCTTCGGAAGACAACCGAAGAGATGGAAGCGGTCTTGTCCGCCAAAGTGAAGGGGACGGTCTTTCTCGATGAGTCGACCCAAAAAGAACCGCTCGACTTTTTTATCACGTTTTCAGCGGCAGCCGGTCTGTTGGGAAATATCGGGCAAAGCGATTATGCATATGCCAACCGATTCATGGATGATTTTGCCCGGCTGCGGGAGATTCGACGGCGTTCCGGAGCGCGAAACGGCAGGACCCTGTCTGTGGCATGGCCGTTTTGGGAGGCGGGGGGCATGCAGATGCCGGCAGATAATCTGCAGACCATGTTGAAACAGACCGGGCTGATACCGCTTCCGATTTCAGACGGACTCGCCGCATTAAAGACCGCTGTGCAAATGACGTCTTGTTGCCAATGCCTGGTGGCATACGGGGTGAAAGACAAAATCAGGACATACATGGATGATGCGTTTACGCCGGATACCGGAGCGGCGCAGGAACAGACGGACGTGGATACCGACCTGCTGATGGATCATACGGAAGGGTTTCTGCTAAAGGCGATGGCGGCGCTTTTGAAGCTGACGCCTCAAAAAATCGATGTGCTCGCCGGTCTGGAAGAATACGGTTTGGACTCCATCCTCATCAACCGGTTCAACGTTAAAATGGAGGAACTGCTGGGACCGCTTCCAAAGACCTTGTTGTTTGAGCATTCGAATCTTCACGAACTGGCCGGTTATCTGACCCACCGGTATCGGGATCGATTGATTGATCTTTTCAGACACCAAATGGCCGGGCCCAAGATCCGAATAGGACAAAATGTACCGGAAGTCGCCCCGACTCCAGAGCCCCAAGGATCGCGCGGCAAGACGGCGGCGTCTTCAGAATTTAAAGATAGGGAGAAACGGCAGGCCGGTTCGGATTCGGATGTCGCCATCATCGGAATCAGCGGACGGTATCCGATGGCAACCGATCTGGAATCCTTCTGGCAGAACCTGATTCGGGGAAGAGACTGCATCACCGAAATTCCCCGAGACCGGTGGGACCATCGCCAGTTTTTCGATCCGGACCCGGCCAAGAGCAGCGAGGGTAAAATCTACTGTAAATGGGGCGGGTTTATCGCGGATGCCGACCGGTTCGATCCCCTGTTTTTCAATATTCCCCCGGGGGATGCGGAGCTGATCGATCCCCAGGAAAGACTCTTTCTGGAAACCGCCTGGTCCGTCATGGAGGATGCCGGTTATACACGATCGCGATTGAGCGACAGCAGCGTCGGTGTCTTTGTCGGGGTGACGACAAACACCTATCAGTTGTGGGGACCCGACATGTGGCGATCCGGAAACAACGGGATCCCCACCTCCTATCCCTGGTCCATTGCCAACCGGGTATCCTATTGTTTCAATTTTAACGGACCGAGCATGCCGGTGGACACGGCCTGCTCCGCGTCTCTTTCCGCCATTCACCTGGCGTGTGAGAGCATCAGAAAAGGGGAGTCCCATATGGTCCTTGCGGGCGGCGTCAACCTCTACCTGCATCCGGTCAAATTCATTCAGCTCTGTCAGATGGGGATGCTGTCTCCGACCGGGCGGTGTCGAACCTTCGGAGAAGGGGCCGACGGGTTTGTGCCGGGTGAAGGGGTCGGTGCGGTTCTGCTCAAACCGCTCCACCGGGCGGTGGCAGACGGCGACAGGATCTATGCCGTGATCAAAGGGAGCGGGGTCAATCACGGCGGAAAGACCAACGGGTATACGGTTCCCAATCCGAATGCACAGGCGGCCCTGATATCAAAGGTGATGGAAAAGACCGGCATCGACCCGGGCACCATCTCATACTTAGAGGCCCATGGAACCGGCACCGCTTTAGGGGATCCGGTGGAAATCAGAGGATTGACCAAGGCATTTCGGCCGTATACCACCGGCCGCCAATACTGCGCCATCGGATCGGTTAAAACCAATATCGGTCACCTGGAAGCTGCGGCCGGCATCGCCGGGATAACCAAAATCGCCCTTCAGATGAAACATAAAAAACTGGCCCCGTCCCTTCACTGTGAGGCCCTAAATCCGAAGATCGATTTCAGCGAGTCCCCGTTCTACGTTCAAACGGAGGCGGCAGACTGGAAAACACAACAGTATCCCCGTCGGGCCGCCATCAGTTCTTTCGGCGCCGGCGGCGCCAATGCGCACGTGATTGTTGAAGAATATCAAGAAAAAGAGTTCAGGGTTCACCCGCCTGCCTCGCCTGAGCGAGAGCAATGGCGGGCAGGGGGTTCAGGGTTCAGGGTTGAACCGCAACTTATCGTATTGTCTGCCAAAAATGAGGAACGCCTCAAAGAATATGCTGAAAGAATAGTAAAGTTTTTAGACTCAACTCTGAACTCAGAACCTTCAACTCCGAACCTGCCTGATATCGCATACACCCTTCAAACCGGCCGGGAAGCCATGCGTGAAAGGCTGGCGGTATGTGTGTCGAGCATCGACGAGCTGAAGGAAAAACTGGCCGCTGTTGCGGCCGGTGAATCCGATACAGAGGGCCTCTACCGCGGAAACGCCAAAAACGGCAAAGCGCAGGCGGGCGCCCTGTTTCAAGGAAAAGCGGGTAAGACGGTCATCGATACGATCATTGCGGAAAAGAATTTTGAAAAGGCGGCCCAATTATGGATAAGCGGTATCCCGATCGAATGGGACCTGTTTTACGCCGAAAACAAACCGCAAAGAATATCCCTGCCCACATACCCCTTTGTAAAGAAACGATACTGGTTGCCGGAGACCACCACTGCATTGGGCGAAAGCGCCCGAAATACCGGGATTGATGGAAAGCTTCATCCCCTGCTGGATGTCAATGCGTCCACGTTGAAAGAACAAAAATTTAAAACCGGGCTGAACGGAAACGAGTTTTTCCTCAGCGATCATGTGGTCAACGGCGAAAAGACGCTTCCCGGTGTCGTTTATCTGGAGATGGCAAGGGCTGCGGGAGAGATGTCCGAAGAACGGGAGGTGTCGGCCATACGGAACATGGTTTGGACCCGACCGGTTCACGTTTCGAAAGACCCGGTGGACCTCTTTGTTCAGATCTATCCCGGATCCGGAACGTGTGAATTCGAAGTCTATACCGCTGATGATCGTCAAGAGCGACAAGTGCACGCCCAGGGAAGACTCTCTTTTGTCGATTCGTTTTCGATCAAAAAGCCCGAGGAAACCGTCGATTTGGAAGCCATACGGGCGCGTTGCCCGGAAATACGAGACGGGGCGGCCTGCTATCGATTATTCGAGGAGTCCGGGCTTCGTTACGGCCCCGCCTTCCGATCGATACGGAAATTGTTTGTCGGAAAAACCGAGGTCCTCTCGCTTCTCGTTTTGCCTGAAACCGTGGCCCGAGACGCGAACCGGTTCGTACTGAACCCCGCCTTGATGGACGGGGCCTTTCAGACGGTCAGCGGTTTGGTGGCGCAGACCTCCGGCCACATTCCCCATCTGCCGTTTGCCCTGGAAGCGGTTACCCTATTCAGGCCCCTGGACCGTCGATGTTACGCCCATGTAGTTCGGGCCGATTCATCCAAAGATTCGACGGTTGAAAAATTTGATGTTCGGATCCTGAATGAGGCCGGTGAGGATCTCGTTTTCATGAGAAATTTCACCATTCGGACAGGAGGGAAAACCGGTCCCTCGGTCTCATCGGGTCATCAAAAAGAAGACAAAGACATGGCGAAGACCGGTTCCGGCCGGGCTCGGGACGTTCTTGCATTTTTAAGGGACGATTTGGTGGCCATGGTCTCCGAGATTTTGAAAACGGAAAAGGATCAGATCGATCTCAACGACGACATCAGTGAATACGGATTCGATTCCATCCGGTTTACGGGCCTGGCCAACATCATCAATGAGACCTATGGATTGGAGATCATGCCGACGGCATTTTTCGAACACCCGTCCCTTTCGGATTTTTCTTCCTATTTGAGCGACACTTACCCCGAGCCCCTGGTCAAACACTACGGCCATCGGCTGCCGTCCATATCAGCCTCTCAACCGGCCCAAAAGAAAGCAGTACATCCGACCGGCAGGACAACCCGAAAACGCTTTTCGACTCGGGGAAATCTGAGCGGTTTAAGCCAATCGAAAGAGAGGGAGCCGATCGCCATCATCGGAATGAGCGGTGTCATGCCGCAGTCTGAAGACCCGGCGTCTTTCTGGAACCATTTGAAAGCCGGAGACGATCTGATCTCGGAAGTGCCGGCGGATCGCTGGGATTGGAAGCCATGCTACGGGGATCCGGCAAAACAGGCCAATAAAACACGATCCAAATGGGGTGGATTCATTCCGGATGTGGACAAGTTCGACTGCCGGTTTTTCGGAATATCTCCCCGGGAAGCGGATCTGATGGATCCCCAGCAGAGAATTTTCCTTCAAACCGTTTGGAAGACCGTTGAAGATGCGGGCTATAAGATGTCGGAGCTTTCCGGCAGTCAAACCGGTCTGTTTGTGGGGGTGGCCATGAACGACTATGCGGAGCTGATCGGTAAACACCTGACCGTCATGGATGCCTATGTTTCCACCGGAATGGCCCGTTCGGTTCTGGCGAACCGTATCTCTTATCTCTTTAATTTTCACGGGCCCAGCGAACCCATCGATACGGCCTGTTCCAGTTCGCTGATCGCCATCCATCGGGCTGTGGAAGCCATTCAGAGCGGGAGTTGCGACATGGCCCTGGCCGGCGGGGTCAACGTCATGCTGACCCCGACGGTGACCATCTCCTTTGATAAGGCCGGGATGTTGAGTCCGGACGGTCGGTGCAAAACCTTCGATCGGCGGGCCGACGGATATGTTCGGGGAGAAGGGGTGGGAGCGTTACTCCTTAAACCGTTAACCCGGGCGCGTGAAGACGGGGATCATATATATGCGGTGATCAGGGCTACGGCCGAAAATCACGGCGGCCACGCCACTTCCCTGACCGCTCCGAACCCAAAGGCCCAGGCCCAGCTGTTGATATCGGCATACGAAAAGGCGGGCATCCCCCCGGATACGGTGGGGTATATCGAAACACACGGTACCGGCACGAGCCTTGGCGACCCCATAGAGATCAACGGATTGAAAGAGGCCTTTGAAACCTTGTTGCACCGCAAAAACCTGCCGCTGCCGCAAACCCCATACTGCGGACTGGGTGCTGTGAAAACCAATATCGGTCATCTTGAAACCGCTGCCGGGATCGCCGGTGTTTTTAAGGTGCTCCTCGCTATGAAACACCGGTTGCTGCCGGCCAATCTTCATTTCGAAACCCTGAATCCGTACATCCAGCTGGAGCAGAGCCCGTTTTTTATCGTTTCGGAAGCCAGGGAGTGGAAAGCGTTGAAAAATGACGCCGGTGAGATCTTGCCGCTGAAAGCCGGCATCTCTTCCTTCGGATACGGGGGGGCGAATGCGCATGTGGTGGTTGAGGAGTATCAACAACCAGTATCCAGTATCCAGTATCCAGTATCCAGTAACCAACCGCAGCTCATCGTGCTGTCGGCGAAGAATGAGGAACGGCTCAGGGAGTATGCGGCTTCCTTTGCAAAGTTCTTAGAACTCGAAACTCGAAACTCGAAACTCGAAAATATTGCTTATACCCTTCAAGTGGGCCGGGAGGCCATGACGGAACGGTTGGCCATGGTCGTCTCCAACGCGGATGACCTGAGGCTGGTGCTTCGCCGATTTATACAAAATCCGGGCGCAACCGACGGCCTGTATCGCGGAAACGTCAAGGCGGATAAGGATCGGGCCGAACTGCTGGTGGATGGTGTGGAAGGAGAAGAATTCCTCAGGCGTATCATCGAGCAGCGGAATTACAGCAAACTCGCCAAGCTTTGGGTGTCCGGCATCGAGTTTAACTGGAAGCAGCTTCATGGGGATCAGATACCGGGGAGAGTGTCGATACCGACCTATCCGTTTGCAAAAGAGCGGCACTGGATTACCGATATGAAGCCGACGGCGGGCGGAGAACCGGATGCTACGGAGGTTGCCGTAAAACTTCATCCGTTTTTGGGTAGAAACGCTTCAACCTTTAAAGAACAGAAATTTACCACTCGTCTTGCGGGAGATGAGTTTTTCATCGCCGATCATGTCATCGATGGGCATCATCTGCTGCCGGGTGTCGCATATCTCGAGATGGCGCGGGCGGCGGGCGAAATCGCAGAGGAGCGGGCGGTGCGTCGACTCAGCCGGATCGTATGGCCGAAACCGTTGAGGGTTTTAAAAACCGGCTGCGACCTTCATATCGCCCTCTATCCGGACGGGGACCAGGCCGCCTTCGAGGTGACGACCGTCGATTCGGACGGAAACCGGAGTGTCCATGCGCAGGGAAGCCTGAGCTGTCAGGCAATCGACGCGGCCCGGTTGGAAGCCATCGACATGGATGCGGTACGGTCCCGTTGCCGCGAGAAATGGGACGGCGATCGGTGTTATGAGATGTTTCGATCTTTCGGGTTCGACTATGGAGCGGGATTCCGGACCATCCGATCGCTTCATGGAAACGGGAGCGAGGCGTTATCCCACCTGACGTTGCCCGATACGCTTAAAATCGGGTTCGATGCTTTTGTGCTCCACCCGTCACTTTTGGACGGTGCGTTGCAGACGGTGATGGGTGTGTTGAACCACAGCGATCGGGACCGGGCGCCCCTTGCCCACCTCCCCTTCGTTTTGGACGAACTGACGTGGCATAAACCCTTAAACGACACCTGTTATGTCTATGTCAGTCGCAAGGCCGGTTCCGATGATGCCGGGATGATGCGATTCGACATCCTGATACTAGATGAAGCCGGACAGGTTGTCGTCAAGATAGACAACTATACAGTGAAAGCGGTTCAACCGATTGTATTTGAATCCGGGCCGGCCGAGTCTTCGGATCAGGAGCTGTTGGCCCTGTTTCACGGCGTGGCGGACGGGACCGTCGGTGTGGATGATGCGAAACATATCATCGGCAGGGACGGCAAATGGACCGTGCGATGATAAGAAATAATGAGGCCGCAGAATGGAACGGACTGTGATAAGCCAAGACCAACTTCTTGAAATGATCAGAGACGGTCGGGTCTCCCCGGAGGCGGGCATTCGACTGCTCAAGACGCTTCAGATCACCGGGAAAGCGGATATCGACGCACCCGGTCCCATCTATTGCCGAAACGTGTGGAAGCGGAAGGATGCGGACATACCGCCGGCCCATGGAGATTCATCCGGACACGGTCTCCTCTTTGACGACACCGAGTCTCTGTTTGAGGAACTGACGGATCGATACCGGGGACCGTCTTCAGGCGGGGGCCGGCTTATCCTGGTGAAACCGGGTGAAACCTTCAAACAGATAGATGACCGGACCTATATCATTCATCCCGATGCGCCGGACGATTATCGGAAACTGCTGGCGGCCTTGAAAGATCGGGATATCATTGTCTCCTGCATCCTGCATTTGTGGTCCAAGGCGGCCTATACCGCCGATCCGACCCTGCTCACCGCCGCCTTGGAAAAGGGATTTTACTCTCTTTTTCATCTCAGCAAAAGCCTGGCGGCCACAAAACCGAAAGACCCCATACAGTTGGTTTACGTCTATTCGAATCCACCTGAAACCTGTCAACCGCAATACGCGGCACTATCCGGTTTTGCCAAAACGATTATACTTGAAACCTCAAAACTCATCATAAAGACGGTCGGATTGTCCGACTTTGATCAGGTACCCGATTTGTTTGACGATATGGTTTTCTCCCAGGACGGCATCGCCGCTGAGTATCGGGGAGAGGAACGATGGATTCAGCAAGTGGAAGAAATCGACCCACCGGCCGAGATCGGCCCCCAACTCCCGTTTAAAGAGAAAGGGGTTTACGTGCTGACCGGCGGCGCCGGCGGTTTGGGCATGCTCCTGGCGGAATATTTGGCTGAACGGGTGCGGGCCAGACTGGTCCTGGTCGGTCGTTCCCCCTTGGATCGGGAAAAGACGGAGCGGATCGACGCGTTGGAAGCCATGGGCAGCGAGGTGCTTTATATCCGCGGCGATGTTACCCGCCGGGAAGATATGGAGGCGGTCATTGATCAAACCAAGGCCCGGTTTAACGCCGTAAACGGCATCGTTCACGCAGCCGGTCTGATACGAGACGCCTATTTCTATAACAAATCGGTGAAGGACGCCGGTTCCGTGCTGGCCCCCAAAGTATTCGGAACGGTTTACCTGGACGAGGCGACAAAAACGGAGCCGATCGATTTCTTCTGCCTGTTTTCTTCCATCACATCGGTATTCGGCAATGCCGGACAATCCGATTATGCGTTTGCCAACGGATTTTTGGACGGTTTCGCGAAACTGCGGGAGATGCGACGCGCGGAAAAACGACGTTTCGGAAAGACGCTGTCCATAAACTGGCCGTTGTGGCAATCGGGCGGTATGCAGGTAGATCCGGAGACAAAGACATACCTCTCCAAATCCCTCGGCATGGAACTGCTGGATTCGAAAACCGGACTGGATGTATTTTCTCGAGCCCTCAATATCGATTCTTCGCAGGTAGCGGTGGTTTCGGGTGATCCGGCTCGATTACGAAAAACACTGTCGATTAAACAGACCCACGATCAGACCGACGATCAGACCTACGGTCGGGTCTCCTCCGAACTGTCGAATACAACGACGGATATGGCGTTGGTGAAGTCTCTCCGGAACGATCTGAAGGTCTTGGTTTCAGATACGATCAGGGTCGATGTGGCGGAAGTCGATTCGGATGAGGAGATCCATGCCTTGGGCTTCGATTCCATCAGCCTGACGGAGCTGGCAAATCAGATCAATGACCGGTATCGCGTTGGGATCACACCGGCCATCTTTTTCGAACACCCCACCGTCAATCGGCTCATCGATTATCTCCGCCATGCGTATCCGAAGGAAATTTCGGTCTATTTCAAGATCGAAAGCAAACCGGCGGCAGAAAGCCCCGGGAAAGAGCCTATACCGAAGCGCGGGTTTCATCCCCGCATCAAACCCCGCGGGAAGGCGGAAGACGGTGGAGGCGCTCGGAGGGAAATTTTCGCTAAAAATGATCCTGTCGCCATCATCGGCATGGCCGGCGTGATGCCGCAGTCAACCGATTTGAACCGCTTCTGGCACCACCTGGAAACGGGGCAGGATCTGATCACCGAAGTCCCCGCGGATCGCTGGAACTGGCGGGACTGGTACGGTGATCCACGGGAGGCCGGCAATCAGACCCTGAGCAAGTGGGGCGGGTTTATGACCGAGGTGGATAAATTCGATTGCCTGTTTTTCGGCATCTCCCCCAAAGAAGCGGAGTTGATGGACCCCCAGCAAAGAATTTTTCTGGAAATCACCTGGAAGACCATCGAAGATGCCGGTTATAAGCCTTCGGACCTGGCTGGCTCCCGGACCGGTCTCTTTGTGGGCGTGGCCTCCAGAGACTATATGGATGTGGTGAGAGAATATGTGACGGAAATCGAACCCCACGCCGCTACCGGCATGTCGCATTCCGTGCTCGCCAATCGCATCTCCTATCTTCTCGACTTGAACGGTCCCAGCGAACCGATCGACACGGCCTGTTCCAGCTCTCTGGTGGCGATTCACCGTGCTATTGAAGCAATTCAGAGCGGTACCTGCGAAATGGCCATTGCCGGCGGTGTCAATGTGATGCTGACCCCGACACTGACCATCGGTTTCGACAAGGCCGGCATGCTGAGCCCGGACGGACGGTGCAAGACCTTTGACCAGGCGGCCAACGGATACGTGAGGGGAGAAGGTGCGGGGGCGATCCTGTTGAAGCCCTTGAACAGGGCCATTTCAGACGAAGATCACATCCATGCCGTCATCAGAAGCACAGCCGAAAATCACGGAGGCCGTTCAGCCTCATTGACTGCTCCGAATCCCAAGGCCCAAGCCCAATTATTGGTCGATGCCTATGAAAAGGCAGACATTGAACCGGATACGGTGGGCTATATCGAAACCCACGGAACCGGAACCCATTTGGGCGATCCGGTGGAAATTAACGGGTTGATCAAAGCGTTCAAGGAACTCTATGCCCGCAGCGGAAAGGATATGCCCAAGAAACCGAACTGCGGTCTGGGTACGGTGAAAAGCAATATCGGTCATCTTGAAACCGCCGCCGGTATTGCCGGTGTGATCAAAACGATTCTTTCCCTAAAAAACCGAAAGCTTCCGGCCAGTCTTCATTTTAAAACGCTGAATCCGTATATTCAGTTGGCGGGAAGCCCGTTTTACGTGGTGTCGGAGACAAAAGCATGGGAACCTCCGACCGGCGCCGACGGCACTCTGCTCCCCCGAAGAGCCGGTGTCAGTTCATTCGGTTTCGGCGGGGCCAATGCCCATGTGGTGCTGGAAGAGTATGTAGATGAGGTGAGGGGTAAGAGGTTAGGGGTTAGGGGTGGAAATTCAGAGCTCAAAGCTCAAAGCTCAAAGCTCAAAGTTGAACCCCAACTGATTGTTTTGTCAGCCAAGAATGAGGAGCGCCTTAGAGATTATGCCAAACGAATGGCCGAATTCCTGGAATCCGCTTTCAGCTTTGAGCCTTCAGCTTTCAACTTATCCGATATCGCCTATACCCTTCAGGTGGGGCGGGAACCCATGGAATGGCGGCTGGCTTTGGTGTCGGACAGCATCGATGGGATCAGCGAAAAACTGAGCCGTTATGCCGGCGAGGATCATGGAATCGACGATTTCCATGTCGGACGGGCCGGCCCCAAAGAAGAAGCGGCCTTCGATCCGGTTCAAAACGGGAAGGGGAACGGAAGCCTGGTCGATATGGCAAAACGCTGGGTGTCCGGCATGGACGTGGATTGGGAGACACTCCATTTCGGATCGAATCCACACCGGGTTTCTCTGCCCACCTATCCGTTTGAAAGAGAACGGCACTGGGTGGGGGATCCGGAGATTCCGGCGCCGGTCGAACCGATGGGCGAGATTTCAGGTCCACTGCAGGAAAAGACCGAAAACCACCTGAAAGGGGTTCTGGCTGAAATACTGAAACTCGCGACAACAAGAATCGACACCCATGCCAGAATGGAAATCTATGGACTCGATTCCATCATGATCAATCGATTCAATCAAAAAATGGAGTCGTTACTGGGGCCGCTGCCGAGGACATTGCTCTTTGAGCATCAAACGCTCAGGGACCTCGCAACATATCTGGTGCGGCATCATGGTCAGGAACTGGTCGGTTTTTTCGGTCTTTCCAACACGACGACACGGCCGGCGTCTATGGGGCCCGGAGTCAAGCCGAAGAAATGGATCCGACCCCTTGTAAAGAAACCGCAGACTACCGACAACGAGGGTATCGCCATCATCGGTGTAAGCGGTCGATACCCGCTTTCCCGGAGTCTTGAAGAATACTGGGAGAATCTGAAATCGGGCAGAGATTGCATCAGGGAAATCCCGAAAAACCGATGGGACTATCAGGATTTTTATGATCCGGATCCCAGGATGGCCAATGAGGGCAAGGCCTATTGCAAATGGGGCGGTTTTTTAGATGATGCGGACAAGTTCGATCCGTTGTTTTTCAATATTGCTCCCAAAGAAGCCGAAACCATGGATCCCCAGGAGCGGCTCTTTCTGGAAACGGCCTGGGAGACGCTGGAAGATGCCGGATATTCCATAAGTCGCCTCAACGGTGCCGGTTCCGATGTGGGCGTATTTGTGGGGGTGACAACAAACACCTATCTTCTTTTGAACTCGGGCACTCCTGGCCGCATGCCAAAGTCACTGCCCTGGTCCATTGCCAACCGGGTTTCCTACACCTTCGATTTTCACGGACCGAGTCTGCCGGTGGACACTGCCTGCTCCGCCTCGCTCTATGCGATTCATCTGGCCTGTGAGAGCATCAGCAAAGGAGAGTGCGGGTTCGCCCTGGCAGGCGGTGTGAATCTGTATCTGCACCCCTCCAAATATATTCAGTTGTGTCAAACCCGCATGTTGTCGCCCAATGGACGTTGTCACAGCTTCGGCGCCGGCGGGGATGGGTTCGTTCCCGGTGAAGGCGTAGGTGCCGTACTCCTTAGACCGCTGACAGAGGCAGTAGAAAACCGAGATCGAATCTATGCCGTCATCAAAGGGAGTGCCATCAACCATGGTGGAAAAACCAACGGCTACACGGTGCCGAATCCCAACGCCCAGGCCGCTCTTATCGAAACCGCTTTGGAAAAAGCCGGAACCGATCCGCGCACCATCACCTATATCGAGGCCCACGGCACCGGCACGGCACTGGGGGACCCGGTGGAAATCAGAGGGTTGACCACTGCATACCGAAACCATACGACCGCCAACCAATACTGTGCCATCGGAGCGGTGAAATCCAATATCGGTCATCTGGAGGCGGCCGCCGGAATCGCTGGGCTGACCAAGATACTTCTGCAGATGTCCCACAAGCAGCTGGTTCCTTCGCTGCATGCAGACACCACAAACCCCAATATTCGATTCAAGGAGACGCCGTTTTATGTTCAGCAAGAACTGGGTGAATGGCAACCTGAAAAAAACGGTCCCAGACGGGCAGGGCTCAGCTCGTTCGGCGCCGGAGGGGCTAATGCGCATTTGATCGTGGAAGAATATGAACAAAATGAGGTCAGGGGGCAGGGGGTAGAAGCCGGTAGTGAAAGCAATGGCGGGCAGGGCGAAGAACCGCAACTGATTGTGTTGTCCGCCAAGACTGAAGAGCGGCTGAAAGTCTATACAGCCGAGATGGTCGAATTCATCTCTAAAAGCAAAAAGCGAAAATTAAGAATCGAAGATGTCGCATACACGCTACAGATCGGTCGTGAAACGATGGATGTGCGCCTGGCTGCGGTGGCCTCCGGACTCGATGAGTTAAAAGGGAAGTTGTCCGATTTCACTGAGGGGAAATCGGATTTGACCGATGTTTTTTACGGCAACAAGGACTCTCACTCGGCAGCCGGGGAACTGCTCATCGACGGAGAAGCTGGAGACGCCTTTTTAAAGGTGATCTTCGACAACAGGGACTTAAGAAAAATGGCTCGACTCTGGGTGTCGGGCGTTAAAATCGACTGGAACTGTCTTAATGGACAAGGATCGTCCCGGCTTCTTTCTTTACCGACCTATCCGTTTGTCAAAGAACGGTATTGGATTTCGAAACCGGATGGTCAGGAGCAGCGGAAAGAGCGATCCCTGCCTCCGGATTGGCTGGAAAATTTATTCTACCAGCCGTACTGGATGCCGCGACCCTTGGATTCGGCCACATTATCTGAGAAACCATCCCGGGATGAAAAGAAGACCATACTCATTATCTGTCCTGCCGATATATTAAAAATGTCGGCGGCACTAGCATCCTTCCATCCGGACGATACGGTGATGGAAATCCGGTTGGGAAAAGAGACCCGCCGGCATACTGAAAGGGCCTGGGAGATAGATACCCTAGACCCGCTCTCGCTGGAACAGAGTATGGGGGAGATCGGTCGGGTTGATCATATCTATTTTCTCGGCGGCATTGTCGTCGGTCGGTCGAGGGTGGAAGATATTAACGCTTTGGAGCAGAACCAGCAATACGGTGTATTGACCCTGTTCAGGCTTATCAAGTCGATGATCCGAAGTGACCTGGATCAATCCGAGCAAAGGTTGTCGGTGATCACCAACGATGTCCATCAAGTCCTTTCGGAAGACCGTATCAGGCCCTTTTCCGGAAGCCTCCACGGGTTAACCAAAGTAATCGCCAGAGAACACAAACAGATGACCGTCTGTTGCATCGATATCAGCCTGGCAGGCATTTTGGAACCGAATCAGAATCTATTCCGAACCCTTCTGCGCCCGGTGGTCGAAGAACCCGGGGGAAAGGACCGGATAGAAGAGATCGCCATCCGGAACGGCACACGGTATGTCCGGGTGGTGGAGCCGATCCGATTACCACCGGTAACGGAGACCCCGTTTAAGGAGAAGGGCGTCTATCTCATCCTGGGCGGTTCTGGAGGGATCGGCATGCAATTGAGCCGATTCCTCGCTGCCGACTTCAAGGCACGCTTGATACTCATCGGCCGGAAACCGATGGATGAGCAATTGCATACCCAGGTGGATCAGATCGAGGCTTTGGGCGGCAAAGTACTCTATATCCCTGCCGATGCCACGGATACCGAGAGCATGCAGGCTGCGGTGGAAACAGGAAAATCGTCTTTCGGAACCATCAACGGGGTGATTCATTCGGCAATCGTCTTAAGAGACAAAGCGCTTTTCAATATGGATGAAGAGACCTTCCGGGCCGCCCTGTCCCCGAAGGTCAAAGGCAGTGCCGTTTTATATTCGGTTGTCAAGGATGAGCCGCTCGATTTTTTCATGTTCTTTTCCTCGGCCCAATCCCATATCGTCAACAGCGGACAGAGCAACTATGCTGCGGCCTGCACGTTTAAAGACGCGTTCGCCCTGTATCTCAACCAGAAAACATCCTACCCGGTTAAGATCATCAACTGGGGGTATTGGGGGAGTACCGGTGTCGCCGCTTCCGAGGAATACAATAGACGCCTTTCCGCCTTTGGAATCGGGTCGATTGAGCCGGAAGAAGGCATGGAAGCCGTTCGGCGAATCCTCGTCCATCCCGTCACCCAGGTGATGCCGTTCAAAGCAACCGATCAATTTCTCACATCAGTCGGAATTCATCGACAGGTCTTAAAGGGGAATCCGGAAGCTGCAGACGATGTTCGAGGCATACCGATAAAGCCTGAATCGATTGAATCGATCATCGAAAAGATCGTTGCGGAAAGTCTTCGAAATGTTCTCGGATTATCGGGCAAACCCATCGACAAGAGAAAACAATTCTCTGAATATGGAGTCGATTCGGTCATGGGGATCGAACTGATCGACAGCATCAATGAATTTCTCAAACTGCCTCTAAAGACGACGATTATTTTCGACCATGTGAATGTGGCTGATTTGTCCCAATATATATATTCCGAATACGGGAATCAGGTATCAGCGGTGTTGTCGTCCATGGAGAATCCGGTTTTTCGTGCCGATCAAGACCAAAGCAGATCCCAAGATATTCAAAATGAACCGAAGGATGAAATCTTCCACATCGAACGAAGGGACGCGCGCACGCGCGGTCGTCCTGTTGTCAGTGCTGAAAGGAGTAAGAATATAGCTAAAGATGGTACCGGATCAGGACGGGATATCGCCGTTGTCGGGATGTCCGGTCGGTTTCCAGGAGCGGAAAATCTGGATCGGTTCTGGCAGAATCTCGCCCAAGGAAAAAGCGGCGTTACCGAAGCCCCGAAAAACCGTTGGGACAGTGCCCTTTATTATGATCCGGATCCCTCACGGACGGACAAGACCTACTGCAAATGGGGCGGATTCTTATCCGATATCGATCGATTCGATCCCCTGTTCTTCAACATGTCTGGAAAAGAGGCGGAGGAGACCGACCCCCAGCAGCGATTGTTTCTTCAGGCCTGCTGGAGCGCCCTGGAAGATGCAGGGTATTCCAGCCAGTCGATGTCCAATAGCCGGTGCGGTGTGTTTGCCGGTGTGGCACCCGGCGACTATGACGCCATGCTGGAAACCCCGTCGCTGCTCGGTAATTCTACATCCATACTGGTTTCGCGGATTTCCTATCTGCTCAATCTCAAGGGCCCGAGTGTGGCCATCGATACGGCATGCTCATCTTCCTTGGTGGCTGTACATCTGGGATGCCAGAGCATTCTCACCGGGGAGAGCGATATGGCCCTGGCAGGCGGCGTGTTCATCAACACCACACCGGTATTTCACATCGTGACCAGCAACGGCGGCATGCTGTCCCCCACAGGAAAATGCAAGACCTTTGACGACACCGCGGACGGATTCGTGCCGGGAGAAGGTGTCGGTGTGGTGGTGTTGAAACCGCTCAACCGGGCTGTTGCGGACAAAGATTACATCTACGGCGTGATTCAAGGCTCGGGTATCAATCAGGATGGAAAAACCAACGGCATCACCGCTCCCAGTGCGCGATCCCAGACCGAACTCGAGCTTTCCGTGTATCGCCGAAGCGGAATCAATCCGGAATCCATATCATACGTGGAGGCTCACGGCACCGGAACCAAGCTGGGCGATCCGGTGGAGATCGAAGCGCTGACCCATGCCTTCAGTCAGTATACGGACAGAAGGGAGTTTTGCGGGATCGGTTCGGTGAAAACCAACATGGGGCATGCCTCATACGCATCAGGTGTTGCAGGGTTGATAAAAGTGCTTCTGGCCATCCGCCATAGGCAGCTGCCGCCGTCTCTGAATTTTCACACACCCAACCGGCACATCGACTTCAAAGACAGCCCCTTTTACGTGAACACCCGTCTCAGGAATTGGGAAACAGAAGCGGATTGGCCGAGACGTGCAGCCGTGAGTTCATTCGGATACAGCGGAACCAACGCCCATCTGGTGGTGGAAGAGTATAAGGGTTCAGGGTTCAGGGTTCAGGGATCAGGGTTTAGTGCAGAGCCGCAATTGATTGTGTTATCGGCAAGAAATGAAGACCGGCTGAAAGCCTATGTTGAGATACTGGAAGAGTTTTTAACTTCAACCTTGAACTCGGAACGTTTAACGCTGAACCTTTCCGATGTCACATACACCCTCCAGGTGGGACGGGATGAGATGGAATACCGCCTGGCGCTTGTGGTATCGAGTCTTGAGGAGCTCAAAGGGCGGCTCGGACGGTTCGCCGGCGGACAGACGGATATCCCGGACCTCTTTTCGGGCAATATCGAGACTGGTACGGAAACCGGATGGGGATCACCGGATGAAGCCGATGGGAAGGAAAAAGCCGAAAAGCTTTTACTGGAGCGGGACCTGCGGAAAATCGCTGAAAGCTGGGTGGCAGGAGGTGTGTTTGACTGGAACTGTTTATACCCGAACCACACCCCCCGGCGAATTCCGCTTCCCACCTATCCCTTTGCCCGGGAACGGTATTGGGTGCCTTCTAAAGAGGAAAGAAAACCCCTTTCAGTGGAGCGGCCCGATCGCCTCCCGGCTCTTCATCCCTTGATCGACAGCAATGAATCGACCCTGGCGGAGCAGTGTTTCAAGAAAACCTTATCCGGGGACGCGTTTTACCTGAAAGATCATGTCGTGGGAGGCGCATCCGTGCTGCCGGGGGTGATCTATCTGGAGATGGCGCGTGCTGCCGGGGCGCTTTCCATGGAAAACAGTTCCGTAAAGCGGTTAAGGAACATTGTCTGGGCAACCCCGATCCGTGTGGATGTTTCGTCGAAAGAGACCTATATCCGCCTGTGGCCCGGGGAAAAGGGGGTGGAATACGAAATAAGCACCGACAACCAGACGCAGAACCGGACAGAAGATAGGATCATTCACTCCCGGGGAAATCTCGATTTCGGAGATCCGGACCCGGAACCTGATCATCCGGAAGCGGTGGATGCCATCCGGAACCGGTTGGCGGGCCATCAGACCCGTAAGGATTTTTATCGGCGGTTCGAATCCTATGGTTTCAATTACGGTCCGAGTTTCAGAATCGTCGAGGAAATCCACCACAATGACGCCGAAGCGTTGTCCGTGTTGGTCCTACCCGAATCGCTGCGAAGCGCTGCCGGCGCGTTCATGCTCCACCCGTCATTAATGGACGGTGCGCTCCAGACGGTTGCCGGCCTCATGGGAGACAGAGGGGAAGAAAGGGTCTACCTGCCCTATGCCATGAGAGAGCTGGCATTGATTCGACCCCTGACCGACCGTTGTTGTGCACACGTGTTGCTGAAGGAATCATTCGGAGATTCGGCCATCAGCAAGTTCGACATCGATATATTGAATGAATCCGGGGAATCCCTGATCCGAATTAAAGATTTCTCCATCCGCGGCGTTGAAATGAAGCATCAGAATACGGATACGGATACGGGCATCGGATATTTCCGATTGGACTGGAAATCATCGCCACAAGCGGATGCGGCGTATGCATCAGACAGGGGACCTGTCCTGCTGTTTGACATGGATGCGTCCCGGAGCGGGGCGGTTGCGAAACGGCTTGGCGCAGAGACGATATTGGTATTGCCCGGTACGAAATTTGAAATCAAAAACCGTAATACCCTGGTCATTAATCCCGGAGACCCGGATCAATACAGGCAATTGATGTCGCGGTTGACGGAAGAGGGTCGTGTGCCGAACCGCTTCATCCATCTCTGGTCCCAGGGTTCATTCGACGCCGACAAAAACCGCCTGAGCACCCAGATCGATATGGGGCTTAATTCGATATTCCATCTCACCCAAACCCTGATGGAACGGAAACCGACAACCGCCCGCCATCTGCTCTATATCTATCATGAACCGGAGCAAGCGATTCAACCCCAGTATGCGGCGGTGTCCGGATTTGTGAAAACGGTTCGTCTTGAAAATCCGAATCTCATCTTCAAAACCATCGGGATCAGCGATTTGGCGGCGGTGCCGGATATCGTGCAAACCGAGTTTCATTCCACAGACGGCACGGAAATTCGATATGAAAACAGGCGCCGATACGTTCGAGATTTCTCTTCCCATGAAGCGGAATCGGTAACCGAATCCTTAAATTATCTGAAGGAACAGGGCGTCTACATCATCACCGGCGGTGCCGGTGGCATCGGCCTGACGCTATCGGATTATCTGTGCGGAAAAGGGAATATTCATCTTTTCCTATCCGGCCGCAGTCCTTTGAATCAGAAGGTCTCCGAAAAAATAGAGACACTGAAAAAATCGGGCAGCCGGGTCGAATACATCCGGGCGGATGTGTCGAATCCGGCCGATACCGGGCGACTGGTGTCACGAATCGTTTCCGAACACGGAAGAATCGATGGGATTTTCCATGCTGCCGGTATCCTTCGGGACGGATTGATCTTCGGAACAAAGGGAGAAGATCTGGCATCGGTATTGGCGCCGAAGGTATGGGGGACGCTGCATCTTGACAATGCCACAAAGACCGAACCGCTCGATTTTTTCGTAATGTTTTCATCCGCAACAGCCGTGATGGGAAACATCGGTCAGAGCGGTTATGCCTTTGCCAACGGTTTTATGGATCATTTTGCGAAATGGCGTGAAACGATGCGACGGATGTCCAGGCGATCCGGCAGAACCCTATCGGTAAATTGGCCGTTATGGGAAGATGGTGGAATGGGCATGGATGAATCTTCCCGCAAATGGATGATCGATAAAACCGGCATGGTTCCTTTGAGTGCCGAAAAGGGATTGCGGGCCCTCGATCATGCCTTACAAACGGATCTTGAGCAACTTATGGTTTTTAATGGCGATAACGAAAAGATTCGGCAGGTCTGGACCTATTCAAATCAAATCCGATCCGAACGCCACGCTTCTGAAACACCGACCATCGGTCCGATGGGTGCGCCGCTTCAGAATAACGCCGAAGCCTATCTCAAGGAATTTTTAGCCGAAGAGATCAGACTGCCGGTATCGAAGATCAGGACGACCGATCCGTTTGAAAAATACGGTATCGACTCCGTCATGGTCATGAATTTGACCCGGAAACTCGAAACCGGATTCGGGGAGCTTTCCAAAACACTCTTCTTCGAATACCGGAACATATCCGAACTGGCCGCCTATTTCATAAACCGACACCGAGCGAAACTAATTGAACACCTTAAAGAAAGCCGATCCGCACCGATCGAAATAAACGATGGGGTCCAATCGGCATCCAAAGACATTATGGCGCCAAAGCGGGATCGATTTGTCCGGGCCACCGATAGATATTCGAGCCCGCCATCGCCAACCGAAAAGAATGACATCGCCATTGTCGGCTTAAGCGGCAGATATCCGATGGCGGGAAACCTGAACGAATTCTGGGAGAATTTAAAAACCGGAAAAGACTGTATCAGCGAAATACCGAGAAGCCGATGGGATTACCATCCCCTTTTCGACCCGGATCGAAATAAAACCAAGGAAGGAAAGATCTACACGAAATGGGGCGGGTTCATGGATGATGTGGATAAGTTTGATACACTCTTTTTCCATATCTCCCCTAAAGAGGCAAAGCTGATCGACCCCCAGGAACGACTCTTCCTTGAAACCGTGTGGCATACGCTCGAGGATGCCGGATACACCCGGAAGGGGGTGGATGACCGGTCCGTCGGCGTGTTCGTCGGCGTGATGTGGGGAGAGTATCAGCTTTTCGGAGCCGAAGAGGCGTTGAAAGGGAATATGATTGCACCCCGATCATCCTATGCCTCCATTTCCAACCGGGTCTCGTATGTGTTTAATTTTACCGGACCGAGCATCACCCTGGACACCATGTGCTCGTCATCCCTGACCGCCATCCATCTGGCATGCGAAAGCATCCGCAAGGGTGAGAGCGGACTCGCTGTTGCAGGCGGGGTGAACGTCTCCATCCATATGCAGAAATATCTTCATCTCAGTCAGGGGGTGTTCGCCTCAAGCGACGGGCGATGCCGCAGCTTCGGTGAAGGCGGAGACGGTTACGTGCCGGGTGAAGGGGTCGGGGCGGTGCTGCTCAAACCGCTGAAGGACGCTGTGAGAGACGGCGACCACATCTATGGGGTGATCCGGGGCACGGCCATCAACCATGGCGGAAAAACAAACGGGTATACCGTGCCGAACCCGAATGCCCAGGCCGGTCTGATTGCCGAGGCGATCCGCTCCGCCGATATTGATCCTCGCAGCATCAGCTATCTGGAAGCACACGGCACCGGAACCGCATTGGGGGATCCCATCGAAATCACCGGACTGATGAAAGCATTCGGTGATGATTTGAAGGAAAAGCAATTTTGTGCCATCGGATCGGTTAAATCAAATATCGGGCACCTGGAATCGGCTGCCGGAATTGCCGGGCTAACAAAAGTACTCCTGCAGATGAAGCACCGTCAGCTGGTGCCCTCACTTCATTCCAAGCAACTGAACCCGAATATCAAGTTCGAAAATTCACCTTTTTACGTTCAGCGGGAATTGGGCGAATGGAAGCAGCCGGTCCTGGATCAGGGGGGTGTCGAGCGGCCTGTGCCGCGCCGTGCCGGTATCAGTTCCTTCGGCGCCGGCGGCGCCAATGCGCATCTGGTTCTTGAAGAATTTCAAGAACCAGAGCCCAAGGCTCAAAGTTCAAAGCTCAAAGTTGAACCGCAACTGATAGTGCTGTCGGCCAAGAATGAGGATCGTCTTAGGGAATGTGCCAAAAGATTAGCTGAATTTGTTGAATCCGCTTTCAGCATTGAGCCTTCAGCTTTCAGCTTGACCGATATCGCCTATACCTTACAGGTGGGGCGAGAGGCCATGGATTATCGACTGGCGATTCCGGTTCACGGCATGGAAGATATGAAAGAGAAGCTTGAACAGTATCTCAATGGGGCGGACAAGACCGGTTGTGTCTATCAGGGACACACCGGGCCTGATCAGATCGGACTTGACGGTATGATGGAAGGAGAAGAAGGGAAGCAATTTATCGACTCCCTGATGAACAATCGCAAACTCGACCGACTGGCCCAACTCTGGGGGTCCGGGGCCAACGTCGACTGGCGCCGATTGCATGCCGGCAGAACCCCGAAACGCCTGCCGTTGCCGACCTATCCGTTTGCAAAGGAGAGATACTGGGTTTCCACCGTCCCGTTGCCTTTTTTTCAGAAAGCCGGGCGGTTGCACCCATTCATCGATTCCATCGACATGAAACAGAGTGTGCGCCAGGGGATGACGTTTCAAAAGAGATTTGCGAATTCAGACCGGATATTAACCGATCATTGCGTGAATGGCACCAGCATCCTGCCGGGAGTCGGAATTGCTGAAATGATTCATGCGGCCGGGTCCATGATTGGAGACACCGGGACAGGCAGGCTTTCACGGTTGATCTGGCAGCGACCGGTGACCGTCGACCAGGACCCTATAGACGTAACGGTGGTTGTCACGGAAAAAGACGACCATTATGCGTGTCTGGTCCGAAGCCGACAGGGATTCGAAAGTATCACCCATGCCACAGCGGCGTTTCACCCGGAACCCGCTGCGCCTGAGCCGTCGGCCGGGCCGATTTCACTCACAGACATAAAGGGGAGGTGCTTTCAGGAAATGGATGCCGAAGCGTTCTATCGGCGATACGATGAATACGGCATCGGCTACGGCGACTATCTCAGGGGGGTCAGACACATCTGGGGAAATGATGAAGAATCACTGGCCCGCATTCAACTGCCGGAGCAATTTCAATCGGAGTTTGAGGATTATACCCTTCATCCCGGCTTGGCAGATGCCGGATTGCAGGCAATTGCCGGAATCACCTCTGTTTCGGATACCTGGGATCGGTCCATGATGGTGCCCTATGCCGTAGAAGAGATTGAAATCATCCAGCCGCTCAAATCGAGCGGGTATGCATATGTGAAACGCTCCGGAAAAAGGCAATTCGATGTCTGTCTGACGGATGAAAACGGAAACATCTGTGTGGCCTTTAAGGATCTTGCCGTCAAGGCCCTTCCGGATCCGTATGCCGACTTTTTCTATGTGCCGCGCTGGCAATATGCACCCCTGGAAACGGGCGTCCACACAAGACCCCTATCTCCGGGAAAACGGAAAGTCCTGATCATTCACCCGACGGCATGTTTCGGACTGGAGATGGCATTGGCGGAATTGCATGCCCTGGATGAGGTATATGCCGTCAGACTCGGCAGGGAAACGCGGCAGATTTCGGAAAAACAATGGGAAGCCGGCATCGACGATCCTTATGCCCTGGGTCGGACCGTTGAGGCCGTGGGATCCGTCCATCAGATCTACTTTTTGGGCGGCATTCAGCCGCTTTCCATCGATTGCGATGATCCGAAAATGTTGGCCCAAAGCCAGGACAGCGGGTTGCGATCGCTGTTTCGATTCATCAAAGCGATGACGAAACAGGATAGGGTTCAAATCAAACCGAAACTGACCATCGTCACCAACGACGTTTATCGAATCGGTCTGGAAGATGTTGCGCTACCGCTTTCCGGTGGCTTGGGCGGACTGGCCAAGGTGATCGACATCGAGTATCGGGAGCTGGGTGTGGACTGTATCGATATCAGTCTGGCCGGGCTGCCGGAAAACCCCGAACCGGAAACCCTCGCTTCACTGATCATGCCCGTGTTCCGGGAAGCCGAGCAGAAAAAACCGGCCATGGATGTGGCCGTTCGCGACGGAAGAAGATATGTCCGCGTACTGGAGCCGATCAGACTGCCGGCATACCAATCGACGCCGTTTAGAAACAAGGGGGTATATTTCATCGTCGGCGGTGCGGGGGGTATCGGATTTGAACTGAGCCTTCATTTGGCGCGCACGGTTAAAGCAAGACTGATTTGGATCGGGCGCCGGGCCATTGATGAACAGATCGAAGCGAAAATCGAAAAGGTCGACACTTTAGGCGGCAGCGTACGCTATATCAGTGCCGACGCCGCGAACCTCGAGAGCATGAAAGAAGCGCTTGAAAGCGCCAAATCATGCTTTGGCGCCATCAACGGTGTTATTCATTCGGCCATCGTTCTCAAGGACAAGGCCCTGTTTAATATGGAAGAAGACGCACTGAATGCCGTTTTGGCGCCGAAGGTGGCCGGCAGCCTCGTGTTGCATAACCTGTTCCGTAAAGAACCGCTTGATTTCATGATGTTCTTTTCCTCCGCGCAAACATTTTTTGCCAGCGCCGGACAGGGCAATTATGCGGCGGCCTCCACGTTCGAGGATGCCTATGCCGACTATATCCGGACACAGGTCGATTATCCGGTAAAGGTGATCAACTGGGGGTATTGGGGATCCATCGGGATCGTATCCGATGAAAGGTACCTTAAACGGCTTTCCGCTCAGGGCATCGGATCCATCGAGCCCAAAGAGGGGATGGAAGCGATTGCCCGGATCCTTACCCATCGGGTCAGTCCGGTGATACCGTTTAAGGCATCCAAGGATCTGTTGAAAAAGATGGGACTCAACCGGGAGGCTCCGTTGGAAGTCTTTCCGGTGACCCTGCCGTCGGGCCTTCAAAACCGATTGCCCGACATTCAGATTCCCCCCATCGATTCCCGGTCTATGGAACGATTCGGCCAGGGTTTCGCCAGAGTCAATCGGTTCAGCCGATATCTCCTCATGGACGCCTTTAACCGGATGCATCTGTTTCAAAAAAGCGGAGAAGCATACGACAGGGAAGGGTTAAAACGGGATTTAAACATCCTGCCCGGCTACCATCGACTCTACGACGTGCTGGTCTATCTTCTGTCGGATGCCGGTTGGATTCGGGAGGATCATGGCCGCCTGATCACGACCGAGGCCGTGGATGAAAACGATTTCAAGAAGGAAATAGGATCGCTCGAGGATCAAAAAGACGACCTGATGCGCACCTATCCTGAACTCGGCCCCTACACGCACCTCTTATGGGTCTGCTTGAAGGCCTATCCCGATATCTTGCGGGGCGAACGATCCGCCACCGACGTGCTGTTTCCCGATTCTTCCATGGCCTTGGTTGAAGAAATCTACAAGGGGAATGCCAACGCCGATTATTTCAATCATATCGTTGTCCAGTTTGTACGATGGTATGTTGAGGACCGGCTTCCGAAACTGAGCCCGACGGATAAAATCAACATGATTGAAGTCGGCGCCGGCACCGGCGGCACCAGTGCCTTGATTTTAGACGCCATCCATGCCTATGGCGATCGGGTTCATTACGCCTATACCGATGTCTCCCAGAGTTTTATCAATCATGGAAAAAGCGTTTCGGTTCCCGGTATTCATTTATGGATTTTAAAAAGCTGGATGTGGAAACCGATGTCGCCTCCCAGGGGTTTGCGCCCGGCAGTTTCGACCTGATCCTGGCCGCCAATGTGATCCACGCCACCCGCAACATTCAACATACCCTTCGAACCATCAAACCGCTGCTAAAAACAAACGGGTGCCTGATCTTAAACGAAGCCACCGCTGTGGTCGACTTTACCACCCTGACCTTCGGGCTCCTTGAGGGATGGTGGTTGTTTGAAGACGAAGACGTCAGAATTCCGGGAAGCCCGTTAGTGGCGCCCCGAATGTGGCGGCACGTGCTGGCAGCGGAGGGATTCCGGCATCCGCTGAATCTAAAACCGGACAACGATGCCATGGGGGCATCACAGCATATCCTGGTTGCCGAAAGTGACGGGGTGGTCCGCTTGAAAGACCCCGGCACCCGATCGGTACGGCCGGCCGGCCCTGAAAGAGCTGTCGCCAAAGCAGAAGCGCCGGAAAAAGCAGAAGAATCCGTTCCGGCCCCCGGCACCCGGAAACCGATGGACATCAAACAATATGTCGAGAAAACCATTGAAGCCTGCGTGGCGGAAGCACTCGATCTGGGGGACCGACCGATTGAATCGGATAAACCGTTTTCGGATTTTGGGGTGGATTCGATTATCGGCATCGATGTCATCAATAAAATCAACGATGCCTTCGGGATCGTGCTCAAGACCATCGCGATATACGATTACAGCAATGTAAAGCGGCTGTCGGAATACATTATAGAAGCGCACAAAGAAAAAATCGCCCGCGTATTAATAGCGGAAACCGTTGACGACCGTCTACCGCCGGTGGCCGAAGGCGCTGATCCGGATCCCTCGGCGGAAGATATGATGACCCTGTTGAACCGGTTGGCGCGCAAAGAGATCAGCCTGGAAGAAGCATACGGAGAACTGGAACTTTAAATCGGAACCAAGAGTATGCACGGAAGAAAACAAGAGGATTCGGTTTTAAGGAGAAATTCGATGAATAAGCAATCTCAGGTCAAAGGGATCCTGATGCAGATCGAGTCCGGTCAGATAACGCCGGAAGAAGGATATCGCCGTATCGAAACCCTCAAGGCCCATGCAACCGACCCAAGCGGCGGCCTGAAGCCGGCGCCGGTATACGATGCCCGGGAAACCGCAACGGATCATGAGGTTTCACACCAGGCCGTGGTATTAACGAAACCCGGCGGTGCCGACGATATTCGGTTGTTCCCCATAAAGCCCACGGCTCCCGGAGACGGGGAAGTTCAGATCCTGGTAAAAGCATTTGCGCTGAATTTCGGCGACCTGCTGTGTGTCAAGGGCCTGTACCCCACCATGCCGGAGTACCCGTTCGTTCCGGGATTTGAGGTCTCCGGTGAGGTCATGCAAACCGGCAAAAACGTGTCCCGGGTTCGGAAAGGCGATGATGTCATCGGCATGACCACATGGGCCATGGGGGGGCATAGTACCGTGGCCAACGTGGATGAAAGGCTGGTGGTTCAGAAACCGAAGCATATCGGATTTGAGGCGGCCTGCGCATTTCCCGTGGTCTATCTGACCATGCACCACGCTTTCGAAATGGGCAAGGTGTCGAAAGACGATAGGGTCCTGATTCAAACGGCGGCCGGGGGGACCGGCTTGGCGGCCGTCCAGATGGCCCGGCGCATGGGCGCCGATATCTATGCCACCGCCGGATCCGAAGAAAAATTGGACTACTTGAGGGACTTGGGCATCACTCACCTGATCAATTACCGTGAGGAAGATTTTGCCGAAAAGATAATGGCATTGACCGAAGGGGCCGGTGTCGATGTGGTGATCAACACCCTTTCCGGTGATGCCATTCAAAAAGGGATCGATATCCTGGCCCCGGGGGGGCGGTATGTGGAAATTGCCATGACCGGATTGAAGTCCTCTAAGAGATTTGATCTTTCAAAAATGACCGAGAACCAATCGTTTCACAGCCTGAATCTCTACAAACTCTGGTTGAGCCACCCCCATCGGATATCCTCCGATTTGGATGCCATGGCAAGGGCCTTGGCGGAGGGGAAAATAAAACCGATTGTGGATAAGGTCTTTCCCCTCTCAGAGGTCCGCCGGGCATATCGGTTTATGGACGAGAGAAAAAATATCGGAAAGATCGTGGTGACCACGCCGTATTATAACTCCCGCGGCAACACCGGCGCTATGGATCGTCCAAAGGGGCGGATGATACCAAAGACAGACAATCGCGCCGACAACGATATCGCCGTGATCGGTCTTTCCGGGTGCTTTCCGGGAGCGACAAGCCCCCGGGAGTTTTGGCGGAATCTCCGCCAGGGGAAGAGTTCCATCACCCTAGCGCCGAAAGAACGATGGGATGCGGAATTACTATACGATCCGGATCCGGAAAATATTTACAAAACCTACTGCAAGTGGGGGGGATTTCTTTCGGATATCGATAAATTCGACCCCCTGTTTTTCCAACTCTCCGGCAAAGAAGCGGAACATTCCGACCCGCAACAGCGTCTGTTTTTACAGACGTGCTGGTCCGCCCTTGAAGACGCCGGCTATGCCACCGATGCCGTGTCCAACACAAAGTGCGGCGTATTTGCGGGAGCCGGGCAGGGGGATTATCAGGCGCGAACAGAAGCGCAGTCTTTCCTGGGAAACACCACATCCATACTGGCTGCGCGGATTTCATATTTTCTGAACCTGAAGGGCCCCAGCATGGCCATCGATACGGCCTGTTCCTCATCGCTGGTGGCCATCCATATCGCCTGTCGCAGTCTATCGGCCGGAGAGATCGATATGGCCATTGCCGGAGGGGTGTTTATCTGCACCACCCCCACGTTTTTTATTCTAGCGAGCAACTCCGGCATGCTGTCTCCCGAGGGAAAGTGCAAGACCTTTGACAACAGTGCAGACGGATTTGTTCCCGGTGAAGGGGTGGGGGCGGTGGTATTGAAACGGCTGGATGCTGCGCAAAGAGACGGGGATCATATCTATGCCGTGATCAAAGGATCCGGTATCAACCAGGACGGGAAAACCAACGGGATTACGGCCCCCAGCTCGATATCCCAGACGGAACTGGAACTGGCCGTTTATGAGGAATCCGGGATCAGTCCGGATACCATCACTCTTGTGGAGGCCCATGGAACCGGAACCAAACTGGGCGATCCTATTGAAATCGAAGCCCTTACCAATGCATTCCGGAAATATACCCAACGCAATCAGTATTGCGCCATCGGTTCGGTGAAGACCAACATCGGACATGCGGCATCGGCGGCAGGGATCGCAGGGTTCATTAAGGTGGTTCTGGCCTTAACGAACCGGCAGATACCGCCTTCCCTCAATTTCAATGCGCCCAATCAGCATATCAATTTCAGGGAAAGCCCCTTTTATGTTTCGACGAGGCCTCACCATTGGGATACTGATTCCGGCGTTCCCAGGCGGGCTGCCGTCAGCGCTTTCGGGTTCAGCGGAACCAATGCACATCTGGTTCTTGAAGAATATCAAAGGCCAGAGGTCAGTGGTGAGAGGTCAGAGGTCAGGGTTGAGCCGCAATTGATTCTGTTATCGGCCAGAAATGAAGACCGGCTGATAGCCTATGTTGAGATAATGGTAGAGTTTTTAACTTCAACCTTGAACTCAGAACGTTTAACCCTGAACCTTTCCGATATCGCATACACTCTCCAGGTGGGCCGCAAACCCATGGAAGAGCGGTTGGCCCTGGTGGTCACGGATACGGATGAACTGATTGAAAAATTGAAGCGATTTCAGGACGGAGAAACCGGAATAAATAACTGCTTCCGGGGTAACCCGGAGGCTGAAGAAATACCGATGGACGCTTCAAATCCGGAGAAGGATTTTAAACGCCACGTCGAGGGGGCCGTCACGACCCGTGATCTGCCTAAACTGGCCGAATTCTGGGTAACCGGCAGGGATATCGACTGGCACCGGTTATATTCCGACCCCAACCCCGGGCGTATCTCTTTGCCGACCTATCCCTTTGCCAGGCAACGTTACTGGCTGCCGGAAGCGGAGCCCGCAACGGTGATGCAGGGACAGGGGGAGGGGGTATCGAAGACCAAGCTCCATCCGCTTCTGGAGAGAAACACCTCCTCATTGAAGGAACAGCGATTCTGCACGCAGATAACGGGAAGCGAGTTCTATATGACCGGTCATATCGTCTCCGGCAAAAAGACCATGCCGGGTGTCGGTTTCATGGAAATGGCCATTGCTGCGGGAACCATTGCTGCCGAGCAGGAAATCAGAGAGATTTCGCATATGATCTGGGCGTCTCCGGTAACGGTATCCGATGCACCTAAGGAGGTTCACATCCGTCTTTTTCCGGAAGGGGAAGATATTCGATTTGAAATATATACCGGGCAGGAGCCTAAGTCCGAGCGCCGGTTCAAATCCCATTCCCATTCCCATGTCCATGCATTCGGAAAGCTTACCGTAAATCACCGGAATACCGGAAACAGAGAGGCCCCGGATATCGATGCCGTCATGAAACGAAGCCGGGAAACATACAGCCCGGAGGCCGTCTACGGGTGGTTTGAGAAATCGGGGTTTCGATACGGCCGTCAGTTTCAGACCATAAGACGATTATCCTGCAACGAGACCGAAGCCGTATCCAGACTAAAACTGCCCGATTCTCTTCATGCCGGATTTTCAGAATACCTTCTGCATCCGTCGCTGATGGACGGCGCATTTCAGACGCTGGGATGGCTGTTGGGACGATATGCCGCAGGGCGCGTCTACGTGCCGTTCGAGATACGGGAATTGGCATGGATAGATGCGATCCCCAAGGCGTGTACCGTGTATGCAAGGCTGTCGGACATCCCCGGGAAAGATCGGCAAATACTGAGGGCCGAAGGACTGATTCTGGATGAAGCCTGCCGGGTGGTGGTGAGAATAAAAAGTCTCGGCATGAAAGCCATGGTGAAGGAGGAGCGTCCTTCCGACTATGAAGATGATGAAGATGTAAAGGAAATACTGCGCAAACTGGCATTAGGGGATCTGACCGCGAGAGATGCGGATCGGATGTTATAGGTAGCAGTTATGGATAACAATCGCACCAAGAGAGAAATCATTCAATTAGTGGAAAGCCGTCGAATTACATCGGAAGAGGGGTTTCAGCGACTCAAGGAATTACGCCGGAAACAGGCGGACGTTCAAACAGCCGGTAAACGGGAAAGACTCTTCTTTTCCCCGGTCTGGCAGGAATCGATTCCAGGTTCCATTGAAAAGAGTGCCTCCATTGCGGGTAATGTCCTCATTTTCGCTGATAATAAAGCATCGATTGCCGGCATCTCGGAAAAATTGAAAGGCGATTCCGGCGGAAGCAATATCCGCATCGTTTCGGTATTTGCCGGTGAGAAATACGAGAAACGGGATACCGATACCTTTGCCATCAATCCCAAAAGCCGGGATGATTACCGGTCGCTTTTCACCACCTTGCGAAAAGATCGGGGTGTTCCGGGGCATATCCTCCATCTCCGGTCAAAAGATCCATTTGAATCGGACGAATCCCTCATCAAGAAACAGATGGGGATAAGCTTTTTTTCCGTTTTCCATCTGTGCCAGGAACTGTTGGAACAGAAGATTCAGGGTACGATTCAGATTCTCTACTTTTATTCCGGTTCAACGGAGAAGCGCCAGCCCCTTTTCTCGGCCCTCAGCGGGTTTTTCAAAGCCCTTCGCATGGAAAATCCTCACGTTGCGGGAAGAACCATAGCTCTTTCCGATTGGAACGAGATTCCGGAAATCGTCTCGGACGAATTGAAGATCCTTAATCGCGAGGATATCTGCTATCGAGATGGAAAGCGCCTGACCCTCCGTCTGGCGGAATTTCATCTTGAGACGGATGCCCCAAAATCGATGCTTTTCAAGCAGCGGGGCGTCTATCTCATTACCGGAGGAGCCGGCGGATTGGGACTTGCCATTTCAGAGCATATCGTAAAGCAAGT
>DUZK01000009.1 GCA_013349495.1 Deltaproteobacteria bacterium | reverse complement strand
CCCGGCTTCAGAGCAGTGGATGTGTTTTGAATCTCCCATACCGGAAGATATGAAAGACTTTATGGAAGCGCTTAGGAGTGAATAGGGAGCAAAGGGCATAGAGGAAACCCGAAACCCTTTGTGCGTTATACCTCAATGCTATTTAGGCGCTAAGATTTGGATTTTGCGTATTTTGTGACAAAAAAAATCGAATGATGAATGACGAATATTGAGTGATGAATGTCGAAGAAAGGTATTCTATCATTCGACATTCAAAATTCCCTGTTCAATATTCGATATTCTTTTTTTCAGCAACTCAATTGAGTTGAGGCTTTCGCTTCGCTAAAACCGGCTTGTCCGTGTTATGCGGCATTTTTGTCCTTGTTGTAACACAGGCGGCAGCAGCTGAGGCAGCGCATGGATTCACTGGCCGCATTCTCTTCACTGATGACCAGGTCCACTTCATCAAAGGATTTGATCCGCTCCGCCACCGGAAGCTCCGGCATTTTGGTTCGAGGAGAAGATTCGATCCCATCCACCGACTCAAACAGGGATTCCTGAATATGCCGCTTGAACAGGGATTTTTCAGGCGGTTCGACCGGTTCTTCGGCCAGATACTGATGAATCGCTCTGGCGGCCCGCCGCGCGCCGCCGATGGCCTCAACCACAAGGGATGCTCCGGTTGCAGCATCGCCTCCGGTAAAGACATTGGGTAAATTGGTCTGAAGGGTTTCCGGATGGACCGCATCGATGGTATTCCAGCGGGTCGTATTCAGCGCCGCAAGCTGTTTTCCGTCTTCTTTAAAAGAAATGTCCGGTCCCTGGCCGATTGCCGTTATCAGCATGTCCAATTCGATCAGGGTTTCCGAATCTTCAATGGGTACCGGGCGGCGTCTGCCGCTGGCATCGGGTTCACCCAGTTCCATTTTTAGAAATTCCAGATGGGTCACCTTGTTTTTCTCATTTCCGATCACTCGAACCGGAGCGGCCAGAAAATGATACTTAACGCCTTCTTCTTCGGCCGCGTCGATTTCCACCTCGTTGGCCGGCATTTCAGCCCGAGTTCTTCGGTAAATGATGGAGACTTCCTCGGCTCCCTGCCGCACCAGCGTTCGGACGCAGTCAATGGCTGTGTTTCCACCGCCGATAACGGCACATCTGCGACCGATGGGTACCGGTTCCCCCAGTCCGACCCTGGAGAGAAAATCGATTCCGGTATAACATCCATCCAGTTCTTCCCCTTCAACATTTAATCGATAATCTTTCCAGGCACCGACCCCTAAGAATACGGCGTCAAAACCGTCTTCAAGGAGGGATTCAAAATCGAAGTTTCGGCCCAACTGGGTATTTTTTTTAACTTCCACGCCGAGATTGAGAATGCCTTCAATCTCCCAATCCAAAACCTCTTTCGGGAGCCGGTACTCAGGGATGCCGTAGCGAAGCATCCCGCCGAGTTCCGGCATGGCTTCAAATATGGTGGCGTCATGGCCCAACCGGCGCAGGAAATATGCGCAGCTCAAACCGGCAGGCCCGCCTCCGACCACGGCGATTTTCTTTCCGGTGGACGGCGCACAAGAGATTGGATACCGCCTTCCGGAATGAAGCTCCAGATCCGCCACAAACCGCTTCAGCTGGTTGATGGAGACCGCCTCGTCCTCAATCCCCCTCCGGCAGTAATCTTCACAGGGATGGGGGCAAACCCGGCCACAGGCCAGCAGCAGCGGGTTTCGTTCCCGAATGGTATTCACCGCCCCCTGATAATTTCCGGCTCGAATTTGTGCGATATATTTGGGTATATCGATCTCCGCCGGGCAGGTCTGCTGGCATGGCGCCAGTGCCGCATCTTCGCGGTTGAACTGGAGCAGGCGTTCAGACATTCTTTTCACGTTCAGTATGTTCTTGGGACAAATTCGCTCACAGGCGCCGCAACCGACGCATTTTGCTTCATCCACCACCGGATAACCGTCAGGGCCCATGTCAATGGCGTCAAATAAACACGATTTAATGCAATCGCCCATCCCCAGGCATCCGATATGGCACACTCGTTTTCCGCCGTATAAGGCGGCCAATCCGTGACAGCTGGGAATTCCCATGTAGTAGAACCGGTCATCGGCCCGGTTTCCACCGGTGCAGGTATTCAGAGATTTTAGGGGTTCTACACTGCCCGGATCCATCCCCATGACTTCAGCCACGTTCATGACCGATTCCATCCCACCGATGACACACACACTTGGCTGTGCCTCTCCGGAGACTACGGCTCGTGCCGCCGCCGCACAACCGGTATAGCCGCAGCCCCCGCAGTTCGCGCCTGCGAGAAAACCTTCAACTTGTTCAACGCGAGGGTCTTCCCATACATAAAATATCTTGGATGCGATACTCAGTATTAAACCGCAGGATACCCCCAGCGATAGCATAAAAAATACGGCTTCTGCCACCTCGTCCTCCCTGGCAACATATTAACAATTTAGGGGCTCCGCCCCAATTGGAATGTTGGAATGCTGGAGTGCTGGAATAATGGGTTCCGGGATAATGGAATGCTGGGTTAATGATAGAATATGTTTTGACGATAAAATTAAAAATGGATAATTTCCTTTTAAAAAACCAACATTCCAATTTTCCACCATTCCACCATTCCATATATGAGATAAAAATCGGAGCCTCAAAAAACCCAATTTATTGTGAACAAGTTGTAGAATTCCCAAGACGTTTAAATTATATCAAAAAAAACAAAACGCGGCTATCCGGATTCGCCGCAATTCAATGATTTCCGGGGCCACGTTCCATGCTGATTCCAGACGGATGAAATGGTGCCTAAACCATGCCTTTGAAGGCAAAGAATGCAAGGGAGAGCATTCCTGCGGTCACGAGTCCGATGGAAGTGTCTTGAAGCGGTTTAGGTACCCGAGCCAGAAGGATCCGTTCGCGAACCCCGGCAAACAGGATAAGGGCGAGCCCGAACCCGACGGCATATGCGAATGAGGTCACAATGGTTTCTAAAAAAGTGTATTCTTCTTTGATATTGATCAAGCAGACGCCCAACACGGCGCAGTTGGTGGTGATCAGCGGGAGAAAAATCCCCAGCCCTCTATAGAGGGCCGGGATGCTCTTCTTAAGGAACATTTCCACAAACTGGACCAGAGAGGCGATTACCACAATAAATGCGATGGTCTGTAAGTATCCGAGTTTCAATGGATTTAAAAAATACGTTTGCGTCACCCAGGTGATCGCGCCTGCCAGCACCAGAACGAAAACCACCGCCATGGCCATGCCCACTGCGGTCTCCATTTTCTTGGAAGTGCCTAGGAACGGGCAGTTTCCCAGATACTGAGCAAGCAGAATATTGTTTACCAGGATACAACTGATCGCTAAGACAATTAAATCACCCATTGTCGACTCCTATTTTTTTCCCAAAAGATTCATACCGCAGAGCATCAAGCCCAGACAGACAAAAGCCCCGGGGGCCTCGATCATGAATTGAAAGGGTTGAAACGCGGGCCCAAAGAGATCAGTGAACTTAAGGGCTCCCCAGATCGTGAGATTTCCGCTCCCGATCACTTCGCGAAGGGTACCCAGCGCGGCCAATGCCAGGGTGAATCCGATACCGATTCCCAACCCGTCCAACAGCGAGCGAAAAACACCAAATTTGTAGGCGAAGGCCTCGGATCGGCCGAGTACGATACAGTTAACGACAATCAATGGAATAAAAATACCCAGTTTTAAATACAATTCGTATGTAAACGCCTGGGAAAGAAGTTCGACCACGATCACAAAGGTGGCAATGACCAGAATAAAACAGGCGATTCTTACCTTGGACGGAATGACCTTGCGTAATGACGAAACCAGAATATTGGAAAAAACCAGTACAAAGGTTGTTGCAACCCCCATTCCGATACCGTTTTCCAGGGTTTTGGTTACCGCCAATACCGGGCACAGTCCCAGCACAAGGCGAAAGGGCGGGATCTCGTCCCACAGTCCCTTTGTAAATTCCTGGGTGAGAGACCTTGGCATAGTATTCTCCTACTTAGCGCTTTTCAATTTTTCTTCAATTTGCGGTTTCAGTCGTCGATAAATCGTGCCGGCATCCGATAGGGCCGTGGAAACCCCTCGAGATGTCACGGTTGCTCCGGACAGTGCGTCCACCTGCCCGCCGTCCGGTTTCACTTTATACGATTCAGCCAGCGTTTGATCGTTGAATTGAGATACAAAATCCAGATCGGTTTTGGCCCGGGCGCCGACGCCGGGAGTTTCCGTGTGGGTGGTTACCCGCACACCGAGGATCTTATCTTCCTTGGTGTTGATTCCGATCATCACGCCCAAGTCCCCGCCAAAACCTTTTCCGAATGTCTCGAAAGCCACGGTGTTGGCTTCCCCATCGAATTTTCCAATGAAGAATCGGCGTTCAACACCGTTGTCATTCACCTCCAGCCGGTCCACAAGGGGATCATTGGATGAGCCGTCAAGAATCTCTCTTATGGCAGGGCCCTGTACGAACTTCAATTTCTGATAGTCGATTTTCTCCTGGGTGCTGTTGCGTATGGCAGCCAGCAACCCGCCGGAAAAGGCACTTAAAACGGTTAAAACCACGACCATTTTTATCATTTCACGCATCTTAGACTACCTTTCCAATCGCTTTCGGTCGAATTTTATCTAAAAGGGGATTCACCAGGTTCATGATCAAGATGGCGAAAACGACCCCGTCCGGGAACATTCCGATGTTGCGGATCAGGACCGTTAAGATTCCTGCGCCTAAGCCATAGAGCAGCATAGGGATAACGTTAACCGGGGATGACGAATCTTCCGTAGCCAAAAAAAACGCTCCGATCAACGTGTAACCGGTGAATATATGAAATGCAGGGCCCGCAAATCGATCGGCACCGGCGAGATTAAAGATCTGTGATGTCAGAAAGACCCCGGCCACAAAGGACAAAGGGATTTCCCAACGGATATACCCTTTGTATATCAGGTACAGACCGCCCACGATCAGGCCCAGGCCGAAGGTGGCGCCGATCCCCCCCACTTGTCTGCCCAGCAAGAGATCCAGGATACTGATGGATTCAATGGCCGATGTCCCGAATGCTTTCAGAGCCACCAGAGGGTAAAAAGGGGTGAAATCGAAATCATAATTGATGAGCATTCCGTCAAAATCGAAGTATTTTTTCCACGACAACATCAGTATGGCGACAGCCACCAAGGCCGGATTGAAAGGATTTGATCCGATACCGCCGTAGATTTGCTTGCCGATGACAACGGCCACAAACGTTCCGGTAATCACAAACCAGAAAGGGGCTGTGGCGGGCAGCAGCATGCCGAAAAGAAGACCGATGAGCGCAGCATTCCCGTCTCCGATGGTATTGGGTCTTTTTGCTACATAATTGAAGGCAAGCTCCCAAAGGATGGAAAAGGAGACGGAAAGGGATATCACTCCCAGAGCCGGCATTCCGAAGTAATAGATACCCGCCAGGACTGCGGGAAGTGCGGCAATGATGATGCCGTAGCTTCTTTGGGCAACATTTTTACCGGAATGCCAGAAAGGTGCATGGGATACGATAAATTTCCTTTGGTCAACCATTTGTTGCCTCCGCTGTATTCATACGGCTGAGCTCATATTTTGCTAAACGGATGTATTGAAAGATGGGGATTTTCGATACACAGACAAAACTGCAAAGCCCGCATTCGATGCATGAGTAAAGGTCGTATTGATCGGCAGCCGACTCATACTGGCCTGCTTCAAGGAACCGAATGAGCATATTCACGGATATTCTGGCCGGGCAAATCCTGACACACTCACCGCAATTAATGCAGGGATAATCTGAAACCCGGGCAATATCCGATTCATCCTGGACGAACAGCGCATCGGTATCCGGCAAAACCGGATGATTTTCACTGTAGATACAGGAACCCCGCATGGGGCCGCCGATGATCAGCCGGTCCTTATCTTTGGGCGAAATCGAGTAAGTTTTAAAGACATCACCAATCGGGGTTCCGATTTTCGCCTCCACCAGTGTCCGTTCGCCACGCTTATCGATGAACGTCAACGTTTTGGTCACCGGAATTTCACCGGATTCAAACGCTTCTCCAATGGATGCCACCGCCTCTGCACTGAAAAAGGCAATCCCCAGATCCTCGAAATTCTTTCCAGCCGGAACTTCCTGTCCCAGTATGTGTCGGATGATATTGTGTGGAAGAATTTCCGGGTACTGGGCATCCACGGCCGCGATATCGGCTTCAATTTCACCGATGCCCGATACATAGTCTCTCGGGACAACGATAATGATTCGATCAACCGCCGTGATTTTTCTAAGTATCTCGACACCGGTTTTGATATTATCCATTTCAGTGACTACGAAATACTGATTGGTGGCCACCAGCAGGTCATTATCCAAGCCGTTGATAATGATGGTTCGAATCGGCTTCTCAGCATTTGAAAAAAGCGCGAGGGGTGGATTGCCTGGCAAACCGCTTAAATAGGCAATGGCCGTTTCAAGTGTGGGGTCTTCTTTAAGAGAGTTGAATTGCTCGTCTCTTGTCTCCGTGGTAGCTGTATCGATGTCGATGGCCGTATAGGTTCGTCCGAAATCACCGGTGAAGGGGTAGATGGCTGAAATGGTGCCGGTAACCGAAGATATCACGTATGCACCGTTTTCTTCACGCTCTTCACTGAGGGAAAGTTTTTGACCGGTGTTAACCGCATCGCCTTCCTTTATCAGCAATTGTTCTTTCGGGTTTGCGGAACCATTCAGCAAAAGGGTTACCTTCTGCGGCATGGGGATGGATTGGAGTCCCGGAAGGGTGCCACCTATATATTCCCTGCCGAATCGAGGGGTTGCCAAATTGCTTAACAGTTTTTCGAGCATTTCATTACCTTTTCTGAATTCTGTTTTAGGTATTTCAATAAATAGAAATACTTACAAGAGGACATGGCAGGAGTTGCATTTTTCATTCAGGGGACCCGCATTAAACTCCTCATGGCAGCCCGTACATTGTTTGTGAAAAGCATCGGACTTCTTCGGCATGTCTTCATCTCCGCTGTCAGCTTCATGACAGTCTCCACACCGCTGAGGCTGAGGATCGGTTTCGCCCTCCTCAAGCTCATGGTGGCATTCTATGCAAGACAGACCATAGCCTGCTTCCGCACTGTGGGTCTTATGATCGAAAAATACTTTTCCTGCGATGGATTCAAACATGATCCTTCTGGGCTGGTCCGGAACCTTCACAGGAAACGCCGCGTAGCTCATGGCGCCCACAAACAGTAAAATACCGGCTATGTAATAAGCCAGTTTCAGTTCCTTTTTCGGTGCCATTCCTATTTGAAATCCTTTCAAAGTTTGACGGCTTCGTAAAAAGTCCAATTTCTGCGTTGCACTTCATCCCGCTGCCACTGAGGCGTACTGGAAGTACGCCTCGTGCCACGCGATTCGTGCGCCTTGAACTTGGCGCTTTTTACTTTGCCGCATCCATTTCAATCTATAAAAAATTCGTCAAAGTTTAGAAATCTTTATAACAGGTCCGTCAGCAGAACCAAGGAGATCGCGTACCATAATGCGCAGTCGCTTTCAAGAACTTTTTTTTCAATTCGGTGAGGTGCGGCACGGCCTGTGACCAGGATGGAAACTGAATGCAACCCTCTGTTTTCCCCAGGCAAATAATTATTTTATTGACATGCCTCCATATGAAGCTTAGTATTCCGCGATTTTTTAACCTCCAATGCTTGTCGTTTGCCGTGAATAAAGAAAAAAACATATTCCAAAAATTAAAACGCTCGAAAAACCTTCCCAGTCTCCCTCAAGTCCTCGTCAAGCTGATTGAAGCATGCAACAGCGACAAAACCACATTAAAGGAACTTTCCCAGATTACCGCCAAGGATCCTTCTCTGGCTTCCAAAGTGCTGCGACTGGTCAACTCCCCCTACATGGGCCTGAGAGATCCGGTAACCAGTCTTGAAAAAGCCGTGCTCTACCTGGGGGCTGATACCATTAAGAACATGGCCATCAGTGCCTCGGTGTTGCAGGTTTTCTCGCAAACCAAAAGCGGCGCCCATTTTAATCTAAGTCAGTTTTGGTGGCACTCTTTGTTGTGCGCCTTGATTTCCAGGCGGCTCGCAAAGCTTACGGATTATAAACATCCGGAAGAAGCGTTTTTGTCCGGACTGCTTCATGACATTGCCAAACTCATCTTTTGGATTCATTTTCCCAAAGAATACGGCCTGTTATTATCTGAGTCCGGGGTAAATTCGGAACAGCTGATTGCCGGAGAGGTCCGGCTAGGCGCTTCTCATGCCGAAGTCGGGGCCTGGCTTACCCGCAGATGGAATCTGGACCCGTTAATGGCCGATGCCGTTCATTATCACCACGAACCGATTGAAGATATTGCTCATGCGTTTCCCCTGGTGAAGATTGTTCATGTGGCCAATGTTTTGAGCCAAGGAAACTCGGTACAATCGGCCGGCGGCAGAGAGATTGCCCAAACCGTTTTCGGATTTTCACCATCCCTCGTGGAAGGGATCTTATCCGAGGCAAAGGAAGAGATCCTGGACGTTGCCCGCAGCATGGATATCCCGGTGGAACAACCGCCGGATCTTTCAGCTGAAATTCAGCAGGAATCGAACGAAGAACTTCTCAGCCAGGTTAAGAATATATCCCTGCTTTACGGAACGCTGGACAATCTCCTTAAGGCTGATGGACAGGAAGCCATCCTCACGATTCTCGAACGGGGTCTTAAAATACTATTCGATGTTCCATCTCTTATGTTTTTTCTCTATGATCCCGGGAAAGAAATACTAATGGGCCGGTCACCCAAAGGCGGATATTTAGAGACACGCATAAACGAACTGGTCGTACCCGTCCGATTCGAAAGCAGTCTGTTGATTCAGTCCTTGAAACAGAACCGTATCCTCAACAGCCGGGCGACTTCCGATTTGAGTATTGCCGATAAGCAGATCGCGCAACTTTTGCGTACTGACGGCATGATCTGCATTCCCCTTTCGGTTCGTCACCAGTATATGGGCGTGATTGCATTAGGGGTCCGGGCGGGCCAGACCCCACGGTTTCCGAGCCAGCGAAAACTTATGGAGATGTTTGCCTACCACGCCGCTGTCTCATTATATGTGGACGAACTCAAATACAGAGAAAACCAGAGGATACAAGCGGAGCGAATGGAAGCGGTATCCACTATGGCCGGCAAAGTCGTTCATGAGGTGAATAATCCTCTGGGGATCATAAAAAATTACCTGAAGATACTCGGTTTAAAACTTCCGGAAAGGCATCCTTCACAGGAAGACATTACCATTATCAATGAGGAGATTGACCGCGTCTATCAAATCGTTTGTCAGTTAACGACCTTTTCCCAGCCTGACTCCGGTGATTCCACTGAAGTGGATGTCAACTCGGTGATTTTGTCCCAGATGAAGCTCCTGCGCCAATCGATACTACAACCCCTGGGCATATCCGATCACCTGTCTCTGGGAGAGGGGTTGGCGAAGGTCTTGTGTGACCCCGGCCGCTTGAAGCAAGTGCTGTCAAATCTCGTGAAAAATGCTGCTGAAGCAATGAAAAACGGAGGGAATATCTATATTGAAACCCGTGGCCGGGACGATTTTAAAATAAAAGAGGCGGATCAGCAAGATGACGTTTCAAACAGTATCGAAATGATTGTCCGAGACGACGGCCCGGGCATTCCGGAAGCGATCAGGCATCGGCTTTTTGAGCCGTTTATCAGTTCTAAAGGTGCCGATCATCGTGGACTGGGGCTCACCGTTGTTCACAATATCGTAAAGGAATTGAAGGGCAGCATTATATGTGAAAGCGGCGGGGAAACCGGAACCGTCTTTAAAATTATGTTACCGGCAAGTACGGCCGGACCCGGTTCCGGGTGATTCTTTTCCGAAACTTAATCCAATAACAATTTAATCTTAAGAAGTTCAAAAGGAACATGATATATTCAGTTGGAGTGTTGTAAAAGAAAAGATCAGTTTATGAATCATTACTCCATCACTCCAATACTCTGAGAATACTCGAATATAGTGGCTCCACAAAACAGTTTTTAGCCTTCGTTTGGTGTTATAGAACCGTTCGTTTGTTTGCATACGCCACAGATATTACATGTATCCGGTTTGCACAGGTCAGTGGTTTTTCCCTCCAAAGCCCTGCGGTATTCCCGTTTTAAAAATGACTTCTTAATCCCGTGGTCGATAAAATCCCATGGCAGGTTCTCACTTGTTGAACGCTCTCGGTAAACATAAAAGTCCGCATTAATGGGGGAGGCTTTTAGGGTTTTCGCCCAATTTTCGTTGTTGTCATGTGCCTGTACCAACAACTCAGCGGTTCTTCGGTCTCCCCTGGAAAGAAAGCCCTGTACATACGCCCAGCGGGGAATATCCGAGTAGACCCGAACATTGGGTACGCGATTGAGTGCGGTTTTAACCGTTTTAATCTTCTTTTTCAGGCTGCTCACCTCATCCATGGCCGACCATTGGAACGGCGTGAAGGGTTTCGGTACAAAGGAATTCAAGCCGACCGTTATTTCCCCCATCCTTTTTCTTGCCCGACTCGATTGAAGAAATCGGTGTTTCAACTGCTTGCACAGGACAACGACGGCTTCAAGGTCTTCGGTTGTTTCGGTTGGAAGACCCACCATAAAATAGAGCCTCAAATTGGGGATACCGTATGCCACCAGATTTTCTGCGGCTTGGAGAATATGTTCTTCTGTCAAACCCTTGTTGATGACCCTGCGCATCCTTTCCGACCCGGCATCCGGAGCGATGGTGGCGGTTTTTACACCGCTTTGTTTCAGTGCGGTCAATAACTCCGGGGTCAGGGCATCGGCCCTCAGGGAGCTGAACGATAATTGAATATCCTTGCCGTCCACAAAGCGGCAAAGATTTCCGATATCCGGGTGGTCCGAGACCGCTGCCCCCACCAACCCTACCTTACGGGTTTGGGCGCTTCCGGCATCAATGCACTGTTTAAGGTCCGTCAAGGGCCTGAATCGGGGGGGGCGATAAATGTAGCCGGCCGCACAAAATCTGCATCCATGGGGACAGCCCCGGCCGACTTCGATGAGATAGGTATCGTCAAAGGCGGCGTGCGGCGTCAGCAGACAACTGAATGCGGGTTTCACCGGAGAATCCTTTAGGGCCATGGGCTGTATCGTATCCGGCGCATCGGCAAGGGGGTGAAAACTTGAAAGGATACCGTTTTTATCGTAACGGATTTCATAGAATGCCGGGACATAGATTCCCTGTATTTCGCGGACAAGTTCCTTCAACAATAATTGTTTTTCCTTGGAAGGATCAAAGGCTTCCATGAATCGGGGGATCAACGGTTCTGACTCACCGATCAGGAAGCAGTCCATGAAAGGGGCGATGGGTTCGGGGTTCAGTAAGCAGGCGACTCCCCCTGCGATGACCAAAGGATGGGTGGGGGATCTATCCTTGGACCGCAAGGGGAGTCCGGCCTGTTTTAGCAGGGTTAGGAGGTTGATGTAATCATTTTCAAATGAGATGGAGAATGCGATAATGTCAAAATCCGACAGCCGTCGGTCCGATTCCAGACTCCTCGGGCCTCGAGCTGCGGATTCGTCAGGTTCCTGAATGAATACCCTTTCGCACACCACATGTTCAAAAGCATTGAATGCCCGGTATACCGTTTGAAAGCCGAGATTCGACATCCCGACATGGTATCGATTGGGATAGGCCAGTGCGATGCGGATGCGACCATTCCAGTTTTTCCTTATGGTGCCGACTTCAGTCTCAATGAATTCGTTTCTGGATGTTCGGGTTTTTGAAACCATGAAAACCATTTCGATGTAAGATGGATACAGTACCGGTCATCCTAAATCGAAAACCGAATTCCGTAAACCGTAATCTTTAATCGGCTTTCCTGCGTAAGAATGTGGGGATTTCCAGATCGTTATCGACGATCATGCCTTTATATCCTCTGTACATGGAACCGGTGGATTCATTGACCGCTTCCTGTTGACGGATATAAGTCGGTTCGTCCAGGTCGACGGCGTTATTGAATTCACCCGGCCTCACATCCCTGACCACACCTCTCAGCCCCTTTAGCCCGGTATTTCGCGTTTTGTCCGAGAGTTTGACACGATCCGGTCCTTCACCGATTCCGGTTGCAATTACCGTCACCCGCATCTCATCACCGAGGTTGTCATCCACAACAGCACCCCAGATGATTTCTGCATCATCACCCACTTCCTTGTAAATCCGTTCCGAGGCTTCGGTCATTTCCTCCATGGTCAAATCGCTGGTGCAGGTGATATTCATAAGCACACCCTTTGCACCGGCTATGGATATATCTTCCAGGAGCGGGTGAGAAATGGCATGTTCCGCCGCCTCGATGGCCCGATTTTCGCCGCTGGATATGCCGATTCCCATGATGGCCATCCCCGCCTTTGACATGGTGGTCCGCACATCGGCAAAATCGAGGTTGACCAGACCCGGCATCATAATCAGGTCTGTTATTCCCTTGACCGAATGGAGCAGTATTTCGTCTGCTTTCCTGAACATTTCGACCATGGTTGCATTTTTGGTGGCTATGCCCCTCAACCGGTCGTTGGGGATGGTGATTACGGTATCGGCATATTCCTTTAACTGGTCGATACCGTCTTCGGCCAACCGGTTCCGTTTCCTCCCTTCGAACGAAAAGGGTCTGGTTACCACCGCCACAGTCAGTGCACCGATATCTTTACAGATCTCAGCAATGACCGGAGCAGCACCGGTGCCGGTTCCGCCGCCAAAGCCGGCTGTGATGAAAACCATGTGGCTGCCCTCCAGGGCAGCTCGAATAGCTTCGGCATTTTCCAATGCGGCATCACGGCCGAGTTGAGGATTCGCACCGGCCCCAAGCCCTTCGGTCAGCTTTTCACCGATTTGAATCTTAATGGGTGCTTTGGAGATCTCAAGGGCTTGGGCATCCGTGTTGGCGGCAATGAACCTAACGCCTTGCAGACTCGAATTGATCATGTTGTTGATGGCGTTTCCGCCGGCTCCGCCCACACCGATTACCTTAATCTTAGCCGATTTTTCTGTTTCTACAAACGTAAATGGCATTCCCCACCTCCTATTGTATTTGGTTCTTGTGCAAAGGTTTTAAGCTTCCACCAACTTTCGCTAACTGTTTCATGATCATACAACCTCCTTGAACCAGTTTTTCATCCGGTTCATGACACGATTGAAAATATTCGTATCCCGAATTCTGAACTTCTTGGCGTTCTGATTTTTTGCGCCGTAGAGGACAAGCCCCACACCGGTGGCGTACATGGGATTGTTCACCACATCCACCAGTCCGCTTATTCCCTGAGGCTTGCCGAGACGGGTGGGAAGGTTGAAAACCGATTCAGCCACCTCGATGACCCCTTCCAACAGGGAGGTTCCGCCGGTGAGCACCGAACCGGAGGTCATGGCATTTTCCATTCCTGCCCGGTAAATTTCCCTTTTTACCAGAGTGAAGATTTCTTCCATTCTCGGTTCCAATATTTCTCCCAAGATCTGTCTGGGCAGCTTTCTCGATTTTCGGCCGCCCATACCGGGCACTTCGATGGTTTCCTCGGTGTTGATGTCTCTTGCCACACAGGTTCCGTATTTTATCTTGATCTTTTCAGCTTCGCTAACCGGGGCGCGAAGTCCCACGGCAATATCGTTGGTCAGGTTATTGCCGCCCAACGCCAACACGAATGTGTGCCTGATGTTGTTGCCCGAGAAAATGGCAAGGTCCGTTGTCCCTCCACCGAGATCCAGCAATGCGGTTCCCAGCTGTTTTTCTTCTTCGGTGAGTACGGCCTCCCCCGAGGCCAGTGATTCCAGAACGATGTCGCAAACATCCAAGCCTGCCCGATTGGCGCACTTGACGATGTTGTGGGCCGATGTCACCGCCCCTGTCACGATATGGATTTTTGCTTCCAGCCGAACCGCCGACATGCCGAGCGGATTTTGGATTCCTGATTGATCATCCACAATAAATTCCTGGGGAAGCACATGGATGACTTCCCGGTCCATGGGAATGGCCACGGCCCGGGCTGCATCGATGACCCGATCCACATCACCTTGTACGACCTCGGACCCTTTGATGGCGACTATTCCCCGACTGTTGAATCCGGTGATATGTCCGCCTGCAATACCGGCATAGACGTTTGAGATTTCACAACCGGCCATCAGTTCGGCTTCTTCCACAGCCTTTTTGATGGATTCGACAGTGGACTCGATATTCACCACCACGCCTTTTCGGAGCCCGATGGAGGGGTGAGTTCCGATTCCGATGATGTTGATATCACTGCCGGACATTTCACCAACAACGGTACAGATCTTTGTTGTGCCGATGTCCAGCCCCACGATGATGTTGTCCTGTTTTTGCACCTACACCTCCTTTTTGTCCTTGCCTTCGGCTACTGCTCTTATGGGATTGACTACAATGCGATTTGTTTTTATGAGGTCGATGGTGCGGACAGCCCGGAATTCCGACTGTCGATTAAGATAGGACAACACCGTTGACAGAATCTTGTACTTTCCCGGATATCCGCCATATCCCAGCTTGATTTCCGTCTTGTCCGGATAGGCATAAATGGTAATTCCCGAATCACGATCCACTTTAATGACACTCAGTTTTCTGTTGGGCAAGATACTGTCCTTCCGCTTTCCGAGGTCGATTATGTCCATTACCGCCTTAAGGGGAGGGCTCATTTCATCCCCCCGAACATACAAATCCTCAAACTCGAGCCCATCAATTATAGGGAGCTGCGTCGGGTCTGAATCAGCCCAGGCTTTAAATATTTCCCCCTCTGAATTCATGATATAGGTTCGATCCAACCGGATTAAGGCAACCGGCGAATGCTCCTTTAAAATGATGGCAAGCCCGTCGGGCGGAATTATAGATATCTCCGCCTCGGCAATCCAGGGGTGTCCCAGCAACCGTTTTCGGGTGCGGGGAAGATTCACGGAGAAGATGTTTACTCCATTTTTCAACTGCGCCTGTTCGAAAATATCCGCTCTGGAGAGGCGTCGGATGCCATCGATTTCTATTTTTTGAGCACTAAAAACCTCGGCCTGTGTGACCAGATCGTAGAGGAAGATGAAACCCGCACTCATGCCCAGGACCCCGACCGCACCGATTCCCACCATCACGCCGATTTTAAAGCCCCATAGAATCCGTTTGACCGGGCTTAAGCGTTGCCGGTATCGTCGTTTATTGGGTTTTTTCCCCCGTCTAGTCACCAATGATTTTTACCTCCGGTTCCAGTGAAATCCCGAACCGCTCTAAAACCGTCTCCTGAATCAGTTTCATAAGAGAGAGGATATCTCCGGCTGTGGCATTCTTACGATTCACAATATAATTGGCGTGCTTTGAAGATATCTCCGCACCGCCGATTTGACGACCCTTCAAACCCGCCGAATCGATCAATTCACCTGCGGTTTTTCCGGATTCCGGGTTTTTAAAAAAGCTTCCCGCACTGGGATAGCGATTTGGTTCCCTCTCTCTTCTTTCAAGGAGGATCCCATGGCCTTCCTGCTGCAATCGGTAAGGATCTTCTCGATGGAGTCGAAAACATCCCTCCAAAACAATAGGTAACCCATGGCTGGGGTTGCAGACCTTCTCCAGGGAGAGGGACCGATAGCCGAAATCGAGATGGGCTTTCCCTAATTTATGCATTCCCCTTTCCGGCTGGTAAACGGTTACCGTCTCCAGAATGTCGGTCATTGATCCCAAGACCGTCCCGGCATTCATCATAATGGCTCCTCCAATGGTTCCGGGAATTCCCAAAGCGAAGTTTGTGCCGGATAAGCCGTTTTCAATGGCATACCGGCAAAATGCCGCCAGCTTGACTCCGGCAGCAGCCGTTACCCATTCACGGCCATTGTCTTTTCCGCTGCTGGTGATCTTGTTCAGACAATGTGTGAGCAACAGGATTATTCCGTGCACCCCATTGTCGGTGACCAGCAAATTGGTACCACCACCGACCGTTAAATAGGGAATCTCTTTTTTCCATGCCCACTCAACCAATACCATCAACTCCTCAAGCGTATCCGGAATTGCAAAAACTTCCACAGGCCCACCCACCCGCAAAGACGTATGTTTGGACATGGGCTCATCAAATTTGATGCTGCCTTCAAACCGGGTGGTCAGCCAATTTTTATCGTCTTCACTCAACCGCATAATTATATTTTCGATTTTGGATTTTCGGTTTTCGAATTTCGGTTATTTCCGGAATCAGATCGCCAATCGAAATTTGCAAATCGAAAATTTTTTAATTCCTTAGCGCGTTTAAAACAGCTACACCCACCTTCCACACATCTCCGGCTCCCAGGGTCAGTAGGAGATCCCCGGATCGGAGTACGTCCTTTAAATAGGCCAGGGCCGACTCCATTCCGTCCATGCAGATTACCTCTTTATGGCCGTGAGCCTTGATCTCTTCACACAACCGGGCGCTATCCACCCCGTTGATGGGATTCTCTCCCGCCGGATAGATGGGCAGGACTACCAGGAGATCGGACTGGTAGAATGCCCGGGTAAACTCGTCAAACAGCGCATGGGTTCGGGTATATCGGTGGGGCTGGAACGCCAGTATGATTTTTTTATCCGGCCAGCTTTCCTTGACCGCCTGAAGCGTGGTCTTGATCTCTGTGGGATGATGCCCGTAATCATCCACAACCGTGATTCCCTGCTCGACCCCCTTGACTTCCATTCGACGCTGAACTCCTTCCAAGGTTTCCATGGCTGATTTGATGATTTCAAGAGGGATGTTCAGCTCAAACCCCACGGCAATGCTGGCCATGGCATTATATACATTGTGGATACCCGGAAGGTTCAGCGTGATATCACCGAGATCCTCTCCCAGATGGTGAAGGGTAAATTGGGTTTTTAACCCCTGAAACCTGATATTCCTGGCCTGATAATCGGCTTGGGTACTCATTCCATAGGTGGTAAACCGCTTTTTTATTTTTGGAATCAAATCCTGTATCGGCTCATTGTCGAGACAGAGGACGGCCAGACCGTAAAAGGGGATTCGGTCAATGAAATCGAAAAATACGTTTTTTATGTCTTCGAGATCCTTATAAAAATCGAGATGCTCCCTATCGATGTTGGTGACCACGGCTATGGTGGGTGACATCTTCAAAAAGGAACCGTCGCTTTCGTCCGCTTCCGCAACGATGAAATCTCCCATCCCGAGGACCGCGTTTGAATCGATCCCCTTGAGCTTTCCTCCGATGACCACTGTGGGATCGAGCCGGCCTTTTCCGAGCACAGCGGCAACAATCGATGTGGTGGATGTTTTTCCATGGGCGCCGGCTACGGCAACGCTGTATTTTAGCCGCATCAGTTCAGCCAGCATCTCCGCTCTGGGGATAACCGGTATGGCCAGCTGGTGAGCGGCGCTCACCTCGGGGTTTTCGGCTCTGACGGCTGATGAGACCACCACGACATCCGCACCTGAAACGTGTTCCGCTGAATGGCCGGTATGGATGATTCCCCCCAGGGTCTCGAGCCGTTCGGTAATATCGGATGCCTTGATATCGGAACCGGACACTTCGTAGCCGAGATTCAGCAGCAACTCGGCAATCCCGCTCATTCCGATTCCTCCGATTCCGACAAAGTGGATGTGATACTTTTTAAAATACATGATTGGATTTTCGATGTTCCATTTTCGATTTTCGATTTATTATCTTTGTCATTGAACGAAACCGATAATGTTCAATATTCATTTTTCAATCGTCAATATTCAATATTCGAAAGCATTCATCCACGATGGTTTTCGCAGCCTGCGGCTTTCCCAATGCTTTTGCCGTTTTTTCCATTCGGCCGAGCTGATCCGGATTGGAGGCATAAAATTCTATTTTTTCGGCCAAACCGATGCCGCTGAGATCCTGCTCCGAAATCATTTCCGCGGCCCCTGCAGTTTCAAGATCCTTGGCATTGAGCATCTGATGGTTATCTGCCGCATAGGGATAGGGGATAAAAACCGCAGCCTTTCCAATGGCGGTTATTTCCGCCACAGTGGTTGCACCTGCCCGGCAAATAATCAGATCTGCATCTTGAAACCGGGCTGCCATATCACTAAAAAACGGCCTGACCGTGGCTTGAAACCCCTTATCCTGGTATCGCACTTTCACCATGGATTCGTCTTCGGAACCGGTTTGATGAATGAAACGATATTTTTCCCCGTTTTTGATATGATCCAAGGCGTCCATCACCGCCATGTTGATGCTGTGGGCGCCCTGGCTTCCACCGATGATTAAGACAGAAAACGGTTTTTCCCCGTTACCGGAGGTATTTGGCTCATCAGCGGCTTTCAGTATTTCTTGCCGAATCGGATTGCCGGCAACTATTACCCGATGCGCTTTGAAATACTGTTCCGTTTGTTCGAACGACACGAATATGCAGTCTGAAAACCGAGACAGCATCCGATTGGTAATTCCCGGCAGTACATTCTGCTCATGCAGCACGCGTTTTATCCTCAATAACCATGCTCCCATAACCACAGGCCCTGCGGAATACCCGCCGACTCCTACAACCAGATGCGGCCTGAATTTCAAAAGGATCCAAAGAGATTCGATTATCCCCCTGGGCAATTTGAAAATCGAAAACAGTATCCGCCACCAACTCCGGCCCTTTATCCCTTCAGCGGATATGCTCAGATGTTGAAATCCTTTTTCGGATAATATCGATTTTTCAAAGACGCGGTTCGTACCGACAAATATCACCTCAACACCCGGTGCCCTTGAGATAAACTCTTGCGCAACAGCGATGCCCGGAAAGAGATGACCGCCGGTACCGCCGCCGGCAATGATAATCCGTAATTCCTTGATATCCATAATCGGTTTTGATTTGTTACCCGTTTATTTTGTTTTCTTAAAACCGGTTGCATAAATATTCATTAAAATGCCTATGGAAGCCATGTTCATGAGAAGGGATGTACCCCCATAGCTCAGAAAGGGAAGCGCCAAACCTTTTGTCGGCAACAGCCCGAGTGTCACGCCCATGTTGATGCAGACCTGGAGGCCTATGGCCAACGTCATTCCAAACGCCAGGAAAGATCCGAATTCATCTCCTGAATTTCTGGCGATTGATATTCCCCGCCATAAAATGATGCCGTAAAGTCCAAGGATTGCCAAAACCCCCAAAAGCCCCAGTTCTTCCCCGATCACGGAAAAAATAAAATCCGTATGGGGCTCCGGCAGATAGAAGAGCTTTTGAAATCCGTTTCCCACGCCGGCGCCCCATATTCCCCCGGATCCAAAGGCCATGAGGGAATGGATGATCTGGTATCCTTCGTCTGTGGAATATTGCCAAGGGTCTAAAAAACTCATGATCCGCTTCAACCGGTACTCTGCATGAATCAAATAGAAATATAGAAAAGGAACCAGTAGCATCAGTGAAGCCGATAGATGGAAGATTCGTGCACCGCCCACAAAGAGCATGATCCAAGTAATGGCTCCCAAGATAACCACCGATCCGAAATCCGGCTGCAGTATAATGAGCGTAATAAAGGCGCCCAGCACCAGTATGTGGGGCAGAAAACCGACATAAAGATCCTTCAGCCTGTCTCCCTTTTTACTCATGGAGTAGCCTAAGAATATGATCAGAGAAAATCTGGCCAACTCCGACGGCTGGAATGAAATTCCATTGAACCGGAGCCACCGGGTCGAACCGCCTGCTGAAACCCCCCAGGCGGATAATTGAACAGCGAGCAGCAATCCCAAAGCCAGGACAACCATGGGGTATGTCAAAGAGCGAAGAAGCCGGTACGGGAAATATCGGCAGATCAGAAGCGCCAAGGAACCGATCAGTGCGAAAACGGCCTGTTTTTTTAGAAAATAGTATTCAGTTCCAAATTTTTTCAACGCGAGGGCGGAGCTGGCGCTGTAGACCATGACCACTCCGATTCCCACAAGCAGAAGAACCGGGAATAGCAGCCTGAAGTCGTATGCCACCGGTCTGACTTCCTCTCTGGCCCGTCTCATGCGGTTTCCTTGTGCAATGCGTTTACGATTCTTCTGAAATCCTCTCCCCGTTCTTCATAATTTTCATACTGATCAAAGCTGGTGCAGCCCGGCGACAGAAGTACAACATCTCCGGGTGCGGCAAGATTCCGTGCGAGGCTCACTGCGGCAGCAATGGTTGAAACCGATTCGGTTCTGATCTCTTGGCCGAAGGCGCCGGCGATATTGTAAACCGCCTCTCCCGTGAGAATGACCTGTTTCGTTTTATTCTGAATCGTAGGGATCAGTCTTTTGAAATCCCCCCCTTTATCCCTGCCGCCCAATATGAGAATGACCGGATTCTCATAGGTTTCCAGGGCCTTTTGAACAGCGTCCACATTGGTAGCCTTGGAATCGTTCACATAACGTACCCCGTTAATGATCGCCACATCTTCCTGCCGATGGGGCAACCCGATAAATGCGTTTAAGGCAGATCGGCAACCGTCAATCGTCCCGCCCATGGCGAACGCAGCCAAGCAGGCGGCGGCGACGTTTTCCAGATTGTGCCTTCCGGAAAGCCTTACATCGGACAGATTCAGACTAAGGGTTCCGGTGACGGGGGTGTGAAACACGATCCGGTCTTCCTCGATCACCGCCCCATCTTCTTCAGGTTGGGCGTTGACATACCAGATGCTGCTACGAATTCCCTTGACGATTCGACGGGAAACGGAATCCTTCCGGTTTATGATTGCGATATCCTCCGGTGTCTGGTTTTGAAAAATTTTCCCTTTGGATTCTATGTAGGCGTTGAAATCGGGGTACCGGTCCAGATGATCTTCGCTGATATTCAGAAGAACGGCGACCCTGGGTTTGAATGTATCGATGGTGTCCAGCTGAAAGCTGCTGATTTCAATCACAGCGACTTGAGCCGGTTGTCCCTCGGCCACATAACCGATAAGCGGGTTTCCGATGTTTCCGCCAACGAATACGTCCATCCCCGACCGGTTCAACATTTCTCCCAGCAAAGCGGTGGTTGTGGTTTTTCCGTTCGTACCGGTCACCGCTGCCATGGGCTGATCAATGAATCGGGAGGCAAATTCAAGTTCTCCCAAAACCGGAATTCCCTTTTCCCTTCCTTTCCGTATCGGTTCTAGAGTATGGGGAACACCGGGGCTTAAGAGAATAAGATCCGCCGCCGTAAATGATTCGGGTTGATGTTGCCCGAGTTCCATATGGATCCCCATATCGATTAACATTTGGACGTTGCCTTTGAGCTCTTTTTCGGTTGCCGTATCGGTTACGGTCACCCGGGCCGCCTTCGCCTTCAGAAATCTCGCCAGGGCGAGGCCCGTTCGACCGAGACCGACAACCAGAATGCGTTTGCCTTCAATATTCATTACCAGCAGCGGATCATCTGAGTTTCAGCGTACTCATGGATATCAACGCCAGAATAATGGCGATAATCCAGAATCGTACGATGACCTTGGGTTCCGGCCATCCTTTCAGTTCAAAATGATGATGCAGCGGCGCCATTTTAAATATCCGTCGGCCATTGGTCATCTTGAAATATCCGACCTGAAAGATTACCGACAGCGCCTCGACCACAAACAATCCGCCCACGAGTACGAGTAATATTTCTTGTTTGGTAATTACCGCCACCGAACCCAGGGCCGCTCCCAAAGAGAGTGAACCCACATCACCCATAAATACTTGTGCCGGATAGGTGTTGAACCATAGAAAGCCGAAACCGGCTCCCGCCAGTGCCCCGCAGAATACGGTTATTTCAGCACTTCCGGCCACGTAATTGATTTGAAGATATTGGGCGATTTTTATATGCCCCGCCACATATGCGAAAACCATATAGGTTGCAGCCACAATGATGGCCGGTCCGATTGCCAGACCGTCCAATCCATCCGTAAGATTCACCGCATTGGAAGTCCCCACGATGACGAATGCGGCAAAGAAGACGTAGCCCCAACCCAGGTCGGGGGCGATATTCTTAAAAAAGGGGACGGTCACATGGGTGTCGAAACCCGGCCTTGAATAAACAAGGAGGCCGGCGATAATGGCTATAATCAGCTGGAGAATCAATTTGTCCCGGGCAGTGAGTCCCTTGCTCCGCTTTTTGACCTGCATGAGATAGTCGTCCATGAATCCGATCAGGCCATTTCCAAAGGTCACCAGCAACACGATCCAGATGTACGAATTGGCCAAATTTGTCCACAACAGGGTCGAAACGATGACCGAAAAGAGGATCAGTGCCCCGCCCATGGTCGGTGTTCCGGCTTTTTGGAAATGGCTTTCCGGTCCATCCTCCCGGATGTACTGACCCACTTGCAGCGTTGTCAGCTTTCGAATCACCCAGGGTCCGAGAAAGAAACAGATGAGAAATGCCGTTAAACTGGCATAGATGGTCCGGAAGGTGATATACCGGAATACATTGAAACCCGATATGGTGGTGTGTAGTGGATATAGAAAGTGGTAGATCATAATTAAACGTTTCGAAATTTCTATAACATATTGATATTATTTATCTTTAACTGCCGCTCAACATTGCAGTGCAACATGGAATAGTGGAATGATGGAATAATGGAATATTGGGTATAAAAGCGGAAGCGATCTTTTTTATAAAACCGATAGAATTCATTTAAACCCATCATTCCAGCGTTCCAATATTCCAGTATTCCAATTGGGGCGAAGCCCCTAAGTTCTCTCAAATCGCTATTTCGTTCCCCAATTTTCAAGCCAGCGAACAACTGTTTCCATGGTCATTCCCCTTGACCCTTTCACCAAGACCCAGTCATCCGGCTCCAGTCGATTGGAAAGATCGATACAGATTTCATCTTTTGTTCCAATGAATATTTTATCGGCAGCCAATCCGTTGGCAATGGCGCCGCCGGCAACAGCGCTTGAAAAATCTCCGGTGACATACAGCCGGCCCGGCCCGGACGCTGCGGATATGGATCCGATCACCTCGTGCATGGCTTCGGCATCCGGCCCGAGTTCCAGCATATCTCCCAAAACGAGAATACCCCGCTGTGTGCCCTTGAGCGAGATAAGGGTTTCAATGGCGGCTTTTACGGATACAGGATTTGCATTATACGCATCGTTTATAACGGTAATGCCGCTCGGCGTCTTCTTGATATGCATCCTTCCTTCAACGGATCGAAACTTTTCCAATCCGGATTGGATGGATTCTCCGGACAATCCCTTAAGATAACCAACCGTGGCAGCAGCCAGGGCATTGGAAACCATGAATCGGCCCGGTATGCCGAGACGGACGGTTCGGGTTCCGGTGGGAAGTCTGAGCGAAAAGGAGATTCCCTGTTCCGTTTCCCGGATGCTCTCCGCTCGAACCAAAGCATCGCCGGTATGACCGAAGAACACCACCTTCCGATCCGTCAGGCCCGCCAGCCGGCGCAACCATTGATCATCTCCGTTCAATACAGCGGTTCCACCGGGCGCCATATGTTCAAGCAGTTCGCCCTTTGCCCGCATGACCCCTTCCATGGAGCCGACCCCTTCGAGATGAACCGGCCCGATATTCGTGATAACCCCTATATGGGGCAGACAGATTCGGGTCAGATAGGCGATTTCACCAGGATGGTTCATTCCGAGTTCCAAAATCGCCAATTCGTGGGTCGGATCGAGCCGGAGCAGACTCAACGGCAGTCCGATGTCGTTATTGTAATTCTTTTGACTGGTGAGGGTCTGAAACCGCTCCATAACCACCGTTGCGGTCATTTCCCGGGTGGTTGTCTTACCGTTGGATCCGGTAATACCCACCACCGATGCCTTTGAAGCCCCGCGATGAAAGGATGCCATATCCCCCAATGCCCGGGTCGTGTTTTCCACAGCCACACAGACAACATTGCCTTTTATCATCTCGGTAAGGGGCAGCATTTCTCTCTTGTTATTCTCGGTTAAAACTCCCAGTATGCCTTGATTTAAAACATCCTTTATATATTGGTGCCCGTCATGGGCTGTTCCTGCAATGGCGATAAAGAGCTCATTGCCTTCAATATTTCGAGAATCGATGGAAATACCGGCAAAAGAACGATTTCCGTCACCGCAAACCAACGTGCCGCCGGATGCGACTAAAATATCTTTGGTTGACCATGGCTTCGGTGTTTTCATTATGAATAGGTTAAGCGGTTCAGCGTTCAGAGTTCAGGGTTTAAATTGCCGAACCTGTTATTTTTAAAGTATTCTTATCTTCACTTTGCCTCAAAGAACGATTCACCCAATGGCCGATGCTGTTTATTACAGACATTGATAAATGTTGTTTGCGGTTTCAATCGTTTATAACCTTTGAACCTTGAACCTTGAATCTGGAACCGATCAGTTTATCCAGCGCTTTTTGCGCTTCCAGGCAATCATCGAAGGGAATGGTTCGGTCCCCGACGATTTGATACGTTTCGTGTCCCTTGCCTGCTATCAAAACGGCATCTCCCGGCTGTGAGATGCGAATTCCCAAACAAATGGCTTTGCTCCGATCCGGTATCACGGCATGCCCCTTTTCTCTAAATCCCGACTTGAGTTCATCTGGCGAATACCGCTTGGGAGACGACTTCCATATCCCGTCTTGGATCTGTGCAATAATATCCATAGGCATTTCAGAGCGCGGATTGTCTGATGTAATAATGGCCAAATCCGACAACCGTCCGGCAATTTCACCCATCTTCGGACGTTTTTCTTTATCCCGGTCTCCACCGCAGCCAAAGATGCAGATGATCCGCCGATCCGCCAATGCGTTTAATGCAGTGAGCACGTTTTCCAGGGCATCCGGTGTATGTGCGTAGTCAACAAAAATATTCCGCCCCGTAAGGTTTGAAATCTGTTCCAGACGGCCGGGCACCTTTTGCAGGGATTTGATACCGTTCTGAATTTGCGACGCCGGAATTCCCATTGCCATACCGGCGCCTGTGGCTCCGAGCATGTTCTCCACATTGTGTGCGCCCACCAAACTAGATTTGAAATCGAATTCTCCTCTAGGAAAAACGATGGTACCCGAGAGCCCCTTGAGATCCTGAACAACCGCTTTTGCATGAATGTCATGGGCCATATGATCACCAAAGGTGACGACCGGAATCGTCAGTTTTTCCACGAGCGCTTTCCCTCTGGGGTCTGCGCAATTGATAACCGCCAGGGCCCGGTCTGCTTTGGGCCCTTTCCTCATGTGCTCGGTGAACATCCGTTGCTTGCAGAGCCAATACCTGTCGATATCCCCGTGATAATCGAGATGATCTTGGCTCAGATTTGTAAATATCCCGACATCCAACCAGCAGTGAGCAACCCGAAATAGATCAAGGGCATGGGATGATACTTCCAGTACAGCATGTGTCACTCCTTCCGAAACCATTTCAGCCATGATTCGCTGAAGATCCAGTGATTCCGGTGTGGTTACCGGATTGGCAAAGGTCTTGCCGCCGTATCGGTAATTGATGGTTCCGATAACGCCCACCGTTTTGCCTGCGGTACTTAATATGCTCTCCAAAAGATAAGCGGTTGTGGTTTTCCCGTTTGTACCGGTGATTCCGACAATATGTAATTTTTGTGTCGGATTTCCGTAAAACCGTGCCGCTATCTCCGAAAGCGCAGCCCGAGTATTCTCCACCACGACGATAGCGCCTTTGCGTTTCCAGTTCCCAGAAACCGGTTTTTGTGCAAGAACAACCGAAGCCCCCCGATCCAGCGCTTCGTCAATATAGTCGTGACCGTCTACTGCATGACCCGGGATGGCCACAAAAAGCCCTCCCGGCCTGACATCCTGCGCCCGATAGTGAATCGACTTGATATCCGCTTGAATGCCGGTCTCTCCACTGATTGATTTAGTGGATAACGACCGGCGTATGTCTTCAAATTTCACCCTGTGGTCGCATCCTCCTTGGAAACCCTCAAACCCTCCGCATCCCTTTGGGGGGGGATATTCAGATAATTTAATGTTTCATGGGCGATTTTTTTAAACACCGGTGCAGCAATGATACCGCCATATATTTTTCCTTTGGGTTCATCGATAACCACGAGAATGGTTGCGGCAGGGTCATGGGCCGGAACGAACCCGATAAAGGAAGCGACATATTTCCCTTTCGCATAGGTTCCGTTTTTACCGACTTTCTGTGCCGTTCCCGTTTTGCCGCTGACCTTATATCCGTCCAGTGCGGCATTTACGCCGGTTCCTCCCGGGGCGGTGACCGTCTGCATGATCCTGTTGAGTGTACGGGCTGTTTTTATGGAGATCACCCGCCTGACCACAGTGGGCTCGATCTGTTTCATAAGATTACCGCTTCCATCCCTGATGGAATGAACAATATAGGGTTTCATCAGTATTCCGTCGTTGGCGATGGCGGATGTTGCCGCCACCAATTGAATGGCGGATACGGAGATCCCCTGGCCAAAGGATATGGCCCCGGCATCTATTTTCGACCATCGTTTGTACGGCAGCAGACTGCCGCCTGTTTCTCCGGGGCAGTCGATTCCGGTTTTTGTTCCGAAACCGAATGCTTGCAGCATTTTGAAGTGTTTTTCGCGTCCGACCCTTTCACCGATTTTGACGGCTCCGATATTGGATGAATATTTTACAATTTGCTGCAGCGACAGCCATCCATGAGGGTGAACATCATTAACCACATCCTCTCCGATCCTGTATTTGCCGTTTTCGCAAAAAAATATGGTATGGGGCGATGCGTTTTCGGATTCCAGGGCTGCTGCCGCGCTGAATATCTTCATGGTGGAACCCGGTTCAAAAGGATCGGTTACCGCTCGATTTCGCCAAATGCTTTTTTCATATTCCCGGTATGTGTTGGGATTAAAGAAAGGATAGTGGGCCATAGCCAGGATGGCCCCTGTTTTTGGGGACATGACGACAATCATCCCGCCTTTGGCGGAGTAGGTTTTAACCGTTTCTTCCAGCACCCTCTCAGTCGCAAATTGAATGGGACCGTCGATGGTTAGATACAGACTGTAACCGCCAAAACTGGTTGTCGATTTTTTTTCGGCGTTGAACCCCCGGCCCAAGGCATCCTTTAATATCGTTTGTTCAACCGTTGCGCCTTTTAGATACTCGTCATAATAGAATTCGATTCCTTCAAGGCCGTCCCCGTCGACTCCGGTAAATCCTAATATTTGAGCCCCCAAGGTTTTGTTGGGATAAAAACGGTTGGATTCCGCTAGAAACCCGATTCCGTCAAGTTTCAAATTTTTTAGCGCCTTTTCTTCTCCGGGGGTAATTTGTCGCTTGACCCAGACGAACGGTTTTCTGGCGACCAACTTCTTATATATGGGCTGCTGGTGGGAGTCCAGAATCTTGGCCAGCTCCGTTGCGGTCCGCTCGGGGTTTTTGATCCGCCCGGGGAAAGCGGCGATCGAGGTGGCGTCAATGCTGACAGCCATCTCTCTGGGAGTGGAATCATAGATGGTGCCGCGCTTGAGGAAGGTTTTAATGGACCGCTCATATTCTCCGGCGGCTTTCTTTGCAAGCCAAGGAGCACGGTATACCTGCAGGTATATCGCTTTTGCGCCGATCGAAGCAAAACAGAGACCGAACAGGATGCCCATCAAAAGGGTTCGGAGTCTTATGTGTTTGTTTACGGTGCTCATTGCACGACAATGACCTGTTCAGGCGTCGGTGTGGTTAAACTTAACCGTTCCTCGGCTATTTTTGATATTCTTTCCGGTGATTTCAGCCTTGCCAATTCAATCTGTATGTTCTTTTGGACGGCTTTAAGATCAATGTTCTTTCCGGTCGCGTCATTGATTTCATATCCGACATTGACGCATTGGACCCTGGCCCACGTGTAGACCATCAGTTCAGAAATAAAAAGGGATAGGATAATCATCCACATCCCCATGATTTTGAGTCTTCGGGTAGTTTTCTCTTTATTTGTCGGCACGTGCAGAACCCTTTCGCGCTTGACGGGCTTGATCTCCAGAGACAGAGAGGGCACAGAGTTTTTTCATTCTTCTATCCAACCGGGAGGCGGCGGTTGAATAGAAGGGGTTAAGGCGTTATTGCTTTTGCTCGGGTGTGTATCTGTCGATTCCGCATTGATCCAATCCCAATCAGGTTTCCAGAGCTGTTGACTTGCCGTTGCCAGATCCCGTATCGGTTCGTAGTGATTCGTTTCGACAGCACTCTGTGCCCTCTCTGTCCCTGCAGTCAAAACCCTCCTTATCGTTTTTCTGCGGCCCGAAGGCGTGCGCTTCTGGCCATCGGATTATCCTCAATTTCCAGAGCTGTAGGGCCTATGGCCTTTCGGGTCAGGTTTTTCACTTGACTCTTCAGGCCACACACGCATTGGGGAAAATCTCCCGGACATTGACAGCCCTTTTCCAGCGCTCTGATACGGTGTTTGACGATTCTATCTTCAAGAGAGTGATAAGATATCACGCAGAGACGGCCTGAGGGATTCAGCAGGTTGATAGCGACGTCCATGAATGCTTCAAGTCGCTCGAGCTCTTTATTCACTGCGATTCTTAAAGCCATAAACACACGGGTCGCCGGATGAATCCGCTGACGCTGCACTGCTCCTCTGGGAATTGCAGCCATTACAATCTCCGCCAGTTTCTTGCTGGTTACAATGGCTTCGCGGGATCTCTCCGCTGCAATCTTTTTTGCGATCCGCCCGGACCAGCGTTCTTCTCCGTACGATTTGAATATTTTCCTGAGGACCTGTTCCGGGGCGTATTTGATAATATCCGCAGCAGTCTCTTTCGTTTCAATATTCATTCGCATGTCCAGGGGTTCATCCAGTTGAAAGCTGAATCCTCGACCGCTGGCTTTGATCTGGTGAAGGGATAATCCAAGGTCGAGAAGGATGCCATCGACACCGTCGATTCCAAATTGTGAAAGAGCATCCGGCAACTGAATAAAGTTGCCGTGGAATAAGTGTATTCTCGTTTTAAACGCCTTTAATGATTCTTCGGCGTTTTCAATGGCTTCGATATCTTGGTCAATTGCGACCAACAAGCCGCGGGGACTTGTTTTTTCAAGAATCGACCGCGCATGACCGGCACCTCCCAGGGTGCCGTCCACATATATTTTTCCGGGTCGACAATTTAAATACTGCAGCACCTCACGCTGCATGACCGGAATATGACGATAAGGCATCGATCTATAGCCCTAGTCTTGCGATTTCGTTTCTGACCTCCTCCTTCCTCAGATCCTGTTCCATATTCAGGTTTTCACTCTCCCAGCTCTCCCTCGCCCAGATTTCAAAATGATCCAAAACACCCACCAGAACTATTTCTTTATCCAGGTTCGCATACATTCTAAGAGCCGGGGGGATCAGAACTCGATCCTGTTTGTCGATGGTCACTCCAAAGGCGCCGCCGATAAAAACCCGTCTAAAGCGACGCATATTTTCGCTTTTCTCAGCCAGAGAGAGTATTCGATCCTCGATTTTACTCCATTCCCCGAACGTATAGCCGAACAAACAGCTGTCCATACCTGAAACCATGATACTCTCAGGGCTGTCGGCATTGATCACTTCACGAAATCGGGCCGGTATGATGATTCGCCCTTTTACATCGATGGTATGAAATGAGCTGCCACGAAACATAATTCACCATATTCAACCACTTTAATCCACTTATGGCGCATAAAAATATATTTTTCGAATAATGTCAAGGAAAAAATTAAAAAAAATTATATTTTTTATAATAATTAGAAAATGTTAAAAATTAAATCTCATTAGAATTTTAGTGGAGGAATGTGGAGTTATATAATTATCAGTGTACTTGACACGCATTCGAATGAACTGGTATTTTACATCAATTTGTGGTTCACTCTTTTTAGTTAACAGGTTTACCCACCTGTTCAGAATGAGAACCCCTCTGGGCGAATCGGCTCAACATAACCGGCAGCCCAATCACAGTTTCCTCAATATTTTTGGTGTGTTATATTTCATGAATCGGTTAAGATCCATTAATCATAAAGCATTGAAGACCGGCGAGTTGCTGGTTCGGGAGGGGATGGCCAGACAAGAGGATGTGGATGCCGCTCTCGATGTTCAGTTAAAAGAGGGAGATGCTGAGATTCCTTCCCCGGCGTCGTCCTACAGCATAAACCGTTCAGATGATATTCCCGAAGGGATAGGGATAAGAACCATCGGTGAAATTCTATGCAGCTTGGACCTTGTCTCTCCCATAGATCTGAATCGGGTCCTGTTGAAGTACGGCAAACGGCTCAAGCTGGGGGGCATGCTTAAGAAAATGGGAATCATCTCGGACGCCCAAATCCGAACAGCGCTCGAATCCCAACAATTTAATTTCAAATCATTGGGACAGATTTTAATCGAACAAGAATTCATCACTGAAAAGCAACTCTACGATGCACTCTCCAGACAGCACAATCTTCAATACAAACGCGTCGATGGGTTTGAATACGCCGAATCGAATAAAGCCGAACTGATTCAGATCATCGGCCACAACTATGCAGACGAGAATTCCATCATCCCACTTACCCTTGAGGGTAATAAATTGACCCTTGCGGTTTATTCTCCTGAAAACATGCTGAGCGTTCATGAACTCAAAAACGTTTATGCCTACCTCCGAATTGAATGTGTCCTCATTCCGCAGGATCGATTTAAAGAGTTATTCAAAGAACTCTACGGCGTGACTCATTCTCATCCGTTGGAAACGAGAACCCATATCCCTACCGCATCGGACATTCAGGAGAAGAAACCTGAAACCCCGTCAATTGAGGATGAAGAGGAGCCGGATGTACCTTCAGATGAAGACATGGAAGCGTTCATCCAGTATTTGTTGAAGTATGGCATCACCAAAAATGCAGATAGTATCCATATCGAACAGATCGGGGAAGGGGCCGCCATCCGGTATCGGATTGGTGGGAACCTTAAGGGATTGGATGTGCCCGGACTGGGCGAGAAATTGCCCCGCCTGATCCGTGATTTGATCCATAAATTGAAAGAAAAGGCCGGTCTTGATGATTCTGATCATGAAAATCCCCAAAGTGGATTAGTGCGCATCCGATTCTTTAATCGTGAAACAAACAAACAGGCGGAAGTAGGATTTCGGATTTCGGTTCTTCCTACATCTTCCGGTGACATCGTCACCCTAACGGCACAAACCCCCAGTGCATCCATCCCTTCAATTGACGACCAAGACCATTCCGTACATACCAAAACCGCATTGAAGCGGTTATTAGAAGCATCTACCGGTATCATACTGATATCAGGATCTGAAAAGAGCGGGAAAGAACAAACACTGTTTGCTTCCATCAAACACCTATATGGTCCGGATAGAAAGATCCTAATGGCCTCGGAATCTGAGCAGCCGGAAATTGCCGGGGTCATCCAAGCGCGGGTGAATCAGGACCATTTAACATATGAGCAATTGCTTCGTGCGTTTTTGGATCATGACCCGGATGTCATTGTCGTCGACACCATCAAAGACATGGGAACCGCTCGGGCCGTGGTGACCGCGGCAGGTTCCGGACAATTGATTTTATGCGGCATCGATGCAGAGGATGCCGTTGATGCCATGTGGAAGCTTATGGCGTTTGGGGTTGAAAGAGAAAGCATTGCTCAACGGGTCAATGGAATTATCTCCCAACAGCGTGTCAGGAGGGTTTGTCCTTCCTGCAGAAAAGCCTATACGCCGGAGCCTGAAGAGTGGAATGTTTTGTTCGACAGTTTCCCCGCCCGTTTGGCATTTCATAAAGGGGCCGGTTGTACTACCTGCGGGTTGATCGGATATGCCGGGCATACGATCCTCTCCGAGGTTTTGATCATTGACGGAGAGATATCCCAAGCCCTCCGTACTCAAGCAGAGCAAACAGTCATCCGGCAGATCGCCATGGCATCCGGAAACAAAACCCTGGTGGATGACGGCCTGCTGAAGCTGAAACAAACCACCTTGGATGAGATCGTTCGGGCGGTTCCCTTTAAAATGATTGTTGCTTATAAAACCGCAAAAAAATCCGGAAAAACCGGAAATGATCGATCTGAAGTTTCCTATGAGACCATAAAGAAAGAATGGATTCTCTCCTCCTCACATTCGGAAGAGGCAAGGATCCTGGAGATGTATCAGGACCTAAAGCTTTTCAGAAATGAAGACCGGGGGCTGGATCCGGATGAGAAAAATATCTTTTATGATTTCATTTCCGAGACCTTTCATCAGGTTTGCAGAGATTATAAGTGCCGCCGGGTATTATTTTGCATGGAATCTCATCCGGGAGATCTATCTTTTTGGGCGGCACCGGTATTCGTGAAACGACATGGCTAAAATTATCACGCTTATCAGTTCGACGGCAGGGGTCGGCAAAACGCATTTTGGTGTAAACCTGGCGTATCGATTAACCACCCTTGGTCATCGTACGTGTCTATTTAATACGGATTCCGATACCACCAGTGTTTATGACCTCCTGGGTATCCGTCCACAGCGCTGTTTGGTGGATTTGATCAAAAATCGTCATTCTGTGGATCATATCATCCATCGAAGCCCCTACGGCATCGATTTTTTTCCCGGAACACCCGGGATGGAAGAGATCCCCGGCCTGAAATCGAATGAGAGGGATCGGTTTATCCGGTCTGTTCAGGAGCTGAATGTATACGATTATTTCGTTTTGGATACGTTTCCGGGGCTTTCAAGAAATGTTGTCGCCTTCAGCAAGGCCTCCTCTGCGGTCATTTTGGCAATGACTCCGGAGCCGTCGGCCTTGACCGATGCGTATCTGTTTTTAAAAGTCCTCTCCGGTAATGGATTTTCAGGATCGGTAATGGTTTTAATCAATAAATGCAAGAATGCTAAAACAGCCCGATCCGCATACCTAAAGTTCAAGGGGGCTGTGGAGACGTATCTCCCTGCAAACATCCAACCGTTGGGATCCATATTTTTCGATCCTCACGTCGAACAGGCAGGCGAAGCCAAAAAACCGTTCCTGGCTCTCTATCCTGAAACGGATGCCTCAAAGTGTGTGGATAATATTGCCCGTCATATCGTTGATAAAAGAATCGTTGATGTGGCTGTATCCGCTTTTTGGTCCCGCTTTTTACAGGAGATTAAACATCCCTTTCAGTTAACCGTTGAAAGGCCGAAGAATAGCCTCGAATCGGAACACAGGGAAGCCCTTTCGAAGCGTATGAAGCCGGTCGATTCAATCTCGGAACCGCCTTTAAGTCGATCCGGTGAAACCGAAGTAAATATGGTTCCGGATGTAAATGGCCTGTTAAATCAGTTGATGGAACAGATCAATACGTTTTCACAGGATCTGGAAGAGATGAAGCATCTCATCCGGAACCGCAATGAACCCGTTACAGGCCCCGGTGTTACTTCTCCTGACAGCCGGGATTCGATGGTTCGGATACCGCTCGATTTTGATGCCTATGTGAAGAAGCGAAAAACGGGAAGTTAACATCCCAAAAAGGATAACCTGCAAGCCAGAGGCAGATAAGTTGAAAAAAACAAATTACAAATCGCAAATAACAAATAATATCCAATGACCAAAATCACAAATTCAAAACAAAAGGAAAATATTACACATATTCCTTGGTTTCGGTCATTGAAATTTGGAATTTTGAATTTATTTGGGATTTGGTGCTTGTGTATTGGTTTTTTGCAGTAGAAAAAGAGAAATAATCATTTAGGCGCTAACGTTGGATTCAATCTTGAAGTCAAAGCAGATGATGAATTCTAACTGCAGAACGGAGGACATACCATGAAAATCAAACAGTTTCGATACGCATCCGATAATCTCGGCTATCTGATCTTCGGAAGCCATACCGCTGTGGCCATAGATGGTGGGGCGGTATCGGATATTGTCGCCTTTTTAGGTGAAAATGGGCTCCGGCTGGCGCATGCAACAAACACGCATACCCATGCGGACCACACCGCCGGAACCCAGGATTTATTGAAACAGACCGATGCGACGTTCATTGATATTTCGACCTTGAGGAAAAACGAAAAGATCGAGCTGGAAGGGGAACTCATTCAGGTCTTTCATACACCCGGTCACACCATGGATTCCGTGACCTTTTATTTTGATAATTATCTCGTGGCCGGCGATACGCTTTTCAACGGCACGGTGGGAAACTGTTTTTCCGGTGACCTGAAAAGTTTTTACAACTCCATCAAGCTGCTGTTGAGCTTTCCGGATGAAACCATCGTTTATGCAGGTCATGATTATGTAAGGGGTTCCATGGACTTTGCAAAATCGGTTGAACCTGATAACAGAGAAATCGAACGTTTTTTGGAAAAATACGATCCGGAACACATCTGGTCCACACTGGCGGATGAACGGAAGATGAATCCTTTTTTACGGTTTAATGAGAAGTCCATCATCGACTACATTAAACAAAACGGACTCCCAGTCGAAACCGAATATGAACGGTGGGAGTCCATTATGTCATTTGATTGACGGGTTCGGCGCTCGATAGAATCGAGTGTATCATTTGTTTGCATGTTAAAGACACTCGATGCTGGATACTAGATAAGGTACAAGACGTGAAACTCCGCCTTTTCATTTTCCTGATCTGTTTTTTCTTGGGCAGCGTGCCTGCAGGTGCCGAAGACTGGTATCAGCAGGGTTTTGAGCTGTTAAAAGCCCATCAGTTCGAAGCTGCTGCCAAAGCGTTCGACAGCGCGATCAAAGAAAACCCCCGCGACGCAAAGGCTTACAATCAAAGAGGCGTGGCGTTGGCCAATATGGGACATTTGGATCAGGCCGTCGCCAGTTATACAAAGGCTTTGGAAATCGATTCGAACCTTTATGGAGCGGTGAACAACCGCGGCAGTGCCTTTTATCGAAAGGGCGATTATGATCTGGCCATATCGGATTTTTCCCGGGCCATCGAACTGAATCCTTACCTTGAAGTTACGTACAGCAACCGGGGTATCGTCTGGATCAAAAAGGGGCAGATGAAACGGGCCATATCGGATTTCGACAAGGCCGTGGAAATAAACCCGTATTCCTATGAGGCCCATTACAATCGTGGAACCGCCCATGCCAGCAACGGATCCTGGGGTCTATCCATAAAAGACTTTTCCAAGGCGCTTGATTTGAATCCGAAATCCTACGGGGCATACGATAGGCTTGCCAGGATACTGGCAAGCTGTCCGGATGGTAGCTATCGAAACGGAGAGCAAGCCGTGAAGTATGCTAAAAAGGCGATGGAAATAAACCCGGACAACCGGCATCTGGACACTCTTGCCATGGCTTTGGCGGAAGTCGGGCGCTTCGAGGATGCCGTCTATGTAATGGAACGTGTGGTTTCAACATTGGCCGATCAAAAGGATGTCGAGGATATTCAAGACTATAAATCCCGTTTGAACACCTATAAAGACGGAAAGCCCTGGCGTGAGAAATCGGTGGAATCCGAGCAACCCCGAAGATCGGCTGTAAAGACGGAACAACCTCAGAAGCAGATTGCAAAGACGGAACGACCTCAAAAGCAAGTTGCAGGGACGCAACAACCTCAAAAACAGGTTGCCGAAAAGACGACATTCACCATACAGGTCGGCGCTTTTCTGGAACGGGAGAACGCCGTAAAACGCATGGCTCTATTGACCCGGAAGGAATATGATGCCCGCCTGGTGGTTCTTACGGATGCCAAGGGAAGAGTCTGGCATTTGGTACGGATCGGATCTTATGATTCCGAGGCATCCGCCAAAGCTGCGGCCCAGACGTTTTCGAAAAAAGAGAAAATCAAGGTCAGCGTCCGTCCCGGCGGAAAGCTCTAATCCGTAGTTTTGCCATCATCAGCAATGAGGGCGATTTTTATGAGGTTCAGAGGTTCCGGGTAACATGCAAATGGAGTGATGGAGT
>DUZK01000008.1 GCA_013349495.1 Deltaproteobacteria bacterium | reverse complement strand
GAAACCCAGATCTCCCATTGATCCAACCCTTCATATTTGAGGGGAACGCTTTCGAGCTGGATTTCGCATCCGTTAGAAAAACGGGCCGACTCTCCCACCGAAGAAGACAATCCGCCGCCGCCGTTGTCGGTGATAAACCGGATCAAGCCTTCATCTCTTGCTTCGAGCAAAAAGTCGTGCATTTTCTTCTGGGTATAAGGATCTCCGATCTGAACGTGGCCGGCGGGCGTGTTCTCGGAAAACACTTCGGATGAAGCGGTTACCCCGTGGATCCCGTCTTTTCCCACCCGGCCGCCGCACATGATGACGAGATCCCCATTGGACGTGGTTTTTTCTTCTGCCGGCTCCCCATGGATCTGATGGGGGATAAGTCCAACGGCCGTAACAAACACAAGGCATTTCCCCATGTATCCGGGATGAAACAGTATCTGGCCGTATGTTGTGGGAATCCCGCTCTTGTTTCCTCCGTCCCGGACCCCTTCGATCACCCCGTCAAGAAGCCGTCTGGGATGAAGATGCGGCCTCAGCGGGCCGTCATAATCTCGCAATCCCACACAGTACCCGTAACCGCCCATGATGAGTTTGGATCCTTTGCCTGTTCCCAGAGGATCCCGGTATACGCCCACGATTCCGGTGATGGCCCCTCCATAAGCCTCCATGTTGGAAGGAGAATTGTGGGTTTCCCCGGTAATCACATAGTGATGATTCTCATCGAAACGCCCGACTCCCGCATTATCCCACAATACCGAAATCACCCAGGGTTTTTGATCCTTCAGCGCAAGGGTCGGTTTTTCGATACAGGTTCGAAACAGGTTGTCCACCACCTCCGCCTCCCCGGTGGCAAGATCGCAGTAACGAAAAAGACCCCTAAAGGTATTGTGGTTGCAGTGGTCGCTTCTGGCCTGGGAAACAAACTCAAGTTCAATATCCGTGGGATCGGAAAGCCCCACCCGAGCCCTGGCGGCTCGAACATCATCCCTCAAAAAATAGGACCGGATGGTGGGGATGTCATTGGGATTTAATGCCAGGTTCCGCTGATCGCTGATCTCCATCAAGGCTTCATCGCTTGCAATGGGTATGGCGGCGACAGTCGGTGTATGGTCGAGCCGAACTTTCGGAATAATGAATCCCACTCCGGTTTCAGGATCCCAACTGTTTTTCGGAAATATCTTCCACTGTTGAATAATGCCGTTGGCCAGCAGCTCTCCGGCAATTTGATCGGCCTGATCGGCTGTCAACCCGGTTCCCTGAAGGCAATACCGCTTTGACGTATAAACAGCATGATCCGGTGTAAATTGAACCCGCAGAACATCTTCAATGGCTTCAACCGCGGTACTCCCGGGGTTGTCCTTCACACCCGGCCGATAACCGACCCAGATGGTCCAGTCGAATTCCAATGGCAAGGGATTGTAGGAAGAAATCTGGATGACGGGGTTGGTAAAGATTTCGGTGCGAATCATTTCCAGCTGTTCGACCGTGAATTCGGCGTCTAAGGTAAGGATATGAATCACCCGGACACTGTCCATGCTCAGGCCGAAGTAATCTTTTGCCTTTTGGCGAACGGCTTCTCCCTCGGCATCCGGAAGCTCCGGCCGAAGTGTAATTTCTAGTCGATACGGCATAGGTCAGTTGCTAACAGATTAATTTTGGGTTGTCAAAGGAAGTAAACGAATCAATTTTCCTTCGCTTTTGAGTAAATGCTTAACTTGAAGCTATTTCAAAAATAGTAGATCACGCTCAAGGGCAAGACGCAAGCCGATCCGCCGTCGCTCTGAGAACTATGGCGAGACAAGCGAAAAAGTGCAGTCGCGCCGAAGTGATACACGAAGGCGGATGAGCATTTTGAAGAGACTTGCAACGCCGCCATTGAGCGTTAGATGCATTTTTGAGATAGCTTCTTTAACTGAAGAAGATTCTCGTAATATCATTATAAAAAACGAAAGCCATCAACAGAATCAGAATAAAAATACCCACCTGTTGGGCGATTTCCCGCATGCGCATATTCACCGGCCGCCTGAAGACGGCTTCGATGAAAAAAAAGAGGAGGTGACCGCCGTCCAGCACCGGTATGGGGAGAAAATTGAGAATGGCCAGGTTGATGCTGAGCAGTGCGATAAAGAAGACAAAACTGACAATCCCTTCCTTTGCTTGCTGACCGGCCATCTCGGCAATCATGATCGGCCCGCCGAGGGTCTTTGTGGAAACCGTACCTTGAATAAGCTTGATAATGCTGAAAATGGTTAATTTAGCAATCCGGTACGTTTGAATGACGCTCTCCCCTATGGCTTGGAACGGATTCAAATCCTTTGTCAGAAAATCGCCGGACGCGGTAATGCCGATGACGTAACGTTGCTGGTCTTCGCCGAAAATATTCTTGCCGGTTATGATTTTCGGTCGAATCTCAGTAACGAATAATTCACCGTTCCGATCAACGGAAAATGTCATGGGGTTTCCATTGCTTCCCTTAATCACCTCCGACATTTCATCCCAGCTCTCCATATCCCTGTTGTCGATGGCAACGATCAGGTCTCCCTTTTTCAACCCCCCCTCTTGGGCCGGGCTGTCGGCTTCCACCTTGCCGATAGCCGGCTGTAGAATATAAACACCGGATGTTTGAAAAATTCCGAAAAAGATGATGACGGCAAGCAGAAGATTAAATATCGGGCCTGCTGCCACAATGAGGATCCGTTTGAAGACATGCTTGTGGGTAAAAGACAAGGGGATGACATCCGGGGCGATGATGGAATCCGGTTCTTCGCCCACCATTTTTACATATCCTCCCAAGGGGATGGCCGATATTCGATATTCCGTGATTCCGACCTTTTTCCCGATCAGACGAGGTCCGAACCCCAGAGAGAACCTTTCCACCCCGACCCGGAAAAACCGGGCGACTAAAAAGTGTCCCAGTTCATGGAAAAAAATCAAAATCCCTAAAACGATAATAAATGCAAAAATATTCGTACTCATAATGAAAAAATAATCAGTTCGTGTTTTTAGTTATAATTCAAAGATAATTCAGTTTATCCCTTTTCCAATAGCTGCTCACAAGGTCCGGATCAATTCTTGAGCCTCGTGTCTTGCCCAGGCATCGGCATCGAGTATGTCGGACAAAGAAAGCCTTTCACTGACATTTACAGTATGTGATTCCATGGTTTTTCGGATGACTTCGGGCAGTTGAGTAAAAGAGATCTTTTTTTCAAGAAATGCCGCCACAGCAATCTCGTTTGCCGCATTGAGCACGGCCGGCATCGTACCGCCTGTCCTGCAAGCGTCGAAAGCGAGTCCGAGGCAGGGGAATTTATCGAAATCAGGATCCTCAAACGTCAGGGAGATCCTGCCGAAATCAGGAATCGGTTGTTTCAGCGGCAACCGCTCCGGAAACGAAATGGCATATGCGATGGCGCCTTTCATGTCCGGAATTCCGAGCTGGGCAATGATGGATCCGTCCCTATAGGACACCATGGAGTGCACGATGCTTTGAGGATGGATGACCACCGAAATTTGATCTTGAGACACCGCAAAAAGATGCTTGGCTTCTATGACTTCCAACCCCTTATTCATAAGGGTTGCGGAATCGATGGTGATCTTGGCGCCCATCTGCCAGGTGGGATGTTTCAGGGCATCCTCGGGCTGAATACTTGAAAATTCTGTTTTAGACCGATTCCGGAAAGGCCCGCCGGAAGCAGTCAGGTGAATTCGATCCAGATCCTCTTTCCGATGACCCAAAAGACTCTGAAAAATGGCGCTGTGCTCGCTGTCCACCGGAAAGATATTGACCCCCTTCTCCTTTGCCCGTTTCATGACCATTTCGCCCGCCATGACCAGGGTCTCTTTATTTGAAAGCGCGATATCCTTGCCGGTTTCTATGGCAGCCAGCGTCGGTAAAAGCCCTGCGGCCCCCACCATGGCGGTTACCACCACATCCACAAGCTTATGCGTGGCCGCCTGCTTATATCCTTCTTCGCCGTATAGAATTTCCACATTAGTCGATTCAGGCAATTCTTTTTTAAGGGCTTCTGCGCGTTCTTCATTATATACAACCGCTAATTCCGGTGAAAATTTATTGATCTGCTCAGCCAACAGGGAGACGTTTTCCTTGGCCGTCAGGGCCTGAACAGAGAATCGATCAGGAAATTGTTCCACCACATTCAGGGTGTTTCGCCCTATTGAGCCTGTGGATCCGAGAATAGCCAATTGTTTCATTTATATCCCTTAGGACGGTTAATTGTTATTTGTGTGCATTTTATGTAAAAATCAACAGACAACTGCTAAAATCACAAATGCCAAGCACCAAATTACAAATAAATTTCAAATTACAATATTCAATGACCAAAACAGGCTTAGACTTCATATATAGATCATTTTGATTCTTAGGAAGTTGGCTAAAGTATCTTCTTTAGTTCGTTTGCCAACGTTAAGATCATATTTGCGTTTGGGTTTTTGAATTTCGGTCATTGTGATTTGTTTGGTATTTGATTTTTGTGATTTGGAATTTCCGCTCGCCTCCCTTTGGCGAGTTTATCCGGATTAATTTAGAAAGTTTCCGGGCCGTTAAATGACATACCGAATAAACAAATACAGGACCGGTGCCGCAAACAGGGTTGCGTCAATCCGATCCAGCACCCCGCCGTGGCCCGGTAAGATGCCGCCGGAATCTTTGACATCCGCGGATCGCTTCAGAAGCGATTCGAACAGGTCGCCGATCTGTCCCGCAATACCCAGCGATAAACTCAAGATCAGGCATAAGCTCCCGGAAATGGGAAGCGCCATGAGATTGCGGAATAGATATCCGGCGCCCACATTGGCCAAAAGCCCTGCCACCGATCCTTCAACGGTCTTTCCGGGGCTGACCAACGGACAGAGCTTGTGCCGCCCCAAATAGGTTCCGCCATAATAAGCAAAAGAATCCCCTGAAAATACAACCGCCATGAGAAAGAAGAGCCATCCGATTCCCTGGGTTTCGTTTCGAATCAGGATTAGAAACGAAAGCAGCAATGGAACATAAAGGGTACCCATGGCCTGTTTAATAAGTGTATCGGAAATTTTTGCATCAGACCCGATTTTAAAAAAAGCAATCAGACCGGATAATATCAGGTTTACGGCAAGCATCCCGATCATCAATTCCGCTGTTCCGATAAAAGCCGCCCAAATGATCATCAGGCCCACGGCAAATCCCAATCCGGATATGAGATGGATGCTTTTTCCTTCCTGCCTGCCGTATACGATCCGGAAATACTCCCACATGGCCAGAACGGATACAAAACCGACAAATAAAAAGAACAGAACCGGATGCCCTTTATAAACAAGCGCAATAAGAAAGGGGAGTGCTATTATTGCGGTGATCCAACGTTTTAATTGCATCATCAAAGATTGCCGGGATGTTTAGGCTCTGCCGAATCGTCGCTCACGGTTCTGAAATTCGAATAGGATCTTAAAAAACTCATCTTTTGTAAAATCCGGCCATAATGTCGGAGTAACAAAGATTTCCGAGTAGGCGATTTGCCACAACAGGAAATTACTCACCCGCATCTCGCCGCTGGTCCGGATCAGAATATCCGGATCTGCCATTTGTCCTGTGTAAAGGTTCTCGACAATATGTTCCGAGGTGATGGCCTCAGGTTCGAGTTCGCCGGATTTTATCTTATCAGCGATACTTCTGACCATCTTGAGAATCTCATCCCGACCGCCATAGCTCAGCGCAAGGTTCAATGTCATGGATTCGTTGTCCTTGGTGAGATCCATGATTTCTTTCAGGGCGCGCCGGGTCGAGTTCGGAAGCCGCTCAATCTGACCGATGGCATTCAGTCGAATATTGTTTTCCATGAGTTCCTGTCTTTCAGATTCCAGGAACCGTTCAAGCAGCGTCATCAGGGCGGTGATTTCCGCTTTGGACCGCTGCCAATTTTCTGTGGAGAACGCATAAAGGGTTAGTATGGAAATACCCAATTCACGGCAGGTGCGCACGATGGTTCTTACCGCCTCCGCACCTTTTTCATGACCCCTGATTCGATTCAGCAAACGCTTCTTCGCCCACCGGCCGTTTCCATCCATGATGATGGCAACATGCCGGGGAAGTTTTGACGGATCAAGGAGGCGTTCATTGGCGGATGGTTCACTAGAATTCAAGGATCTCTTTCTCTTTTTCTTTATAGACCTCGTCGATTTGCCGGATATACTCATCCGTTATTTCCTGGACCTTATCCTGTGCTCTGAAGGCATCGTCTTCAGAAATATCACCGTCTTTTTTAAAGCCCTTTAGGAGCTCATTGGAATCTCTTCTGATATTTCGAACCGCAACCTTGTATTCTTCGCACATTTTGTGGATCAGCTTGACGAGATCCTTTCTTCGCTCTTCAGTCAGTGGCGGAATGGCAATACGGATAATCTTTCCATCATTTGAAGGTGTCAGGCCCAGATCGGATTTCAAGATTTCTTTCTCGACCTCTTTGATGACGGAAACATCCCACGGCTGAATGGTGATCAATCGGCTTTCCGGTACGGCAAGGGTAGCCATTTGATTCAGCGGAGTCTGGGTTCCGTAATAATCGACCCGGATACTGTCGAGAAGGGACAGGGATGCACGGCCCGTCCGAATCCGTTTGAGGTCATGGGTCAAAGAAGTAATCGATTTGTCCATCCGCTCCCCGGTCTCTTGGTAGATATCTTCTATCATGGGATTTTACCTCTTTGCGTGAAGTTAATTAGGACGCAGATTTGCGCCGATACACATAGATAATTTCTTTTTCTTAATCTAAATAATCTGCGTTTATCAGCGTCCCAAAAAAAAATTTCTATTCCATGCACGTAAGGTTAAACGCTATCCGTTGGTGATCAAGGTCCCGATATCTTCCCCGCAAACAAGTCTCAGGATATTTCCTTTCTCTTTTAATCTGAAGACAATCAAGGGGAGATCGTTGTCCATGGCAAGAGAAATCGCGGTCGTATCCATAGCCTTGAGGTTTCTTTCCAGAACCTTCATGTAATCGATTTGCTTGATGAATTCTGCGTTTGGATTCTTCACAGGATCCGAATCATAGACACCGTCGACTTTGGTGGCTTTGAGCAGAATCTCGGCGCGAACCTCCTGGGCTCTCAAAACCGCCGCTGTATCCGTTGTAAAATAGGGATTGCCGGTACCTGCGGCAAATATGACCACCCGCTTTTTTTCCAGATGGCGGACGGCCCTGCGGACGATAAAGGGTTCGGCAACTTCATGCATATTAATGGCCGATAGAACCCTGGTCTGCAAACCGATATTCTCCAGTGCATCCTGGAGCGCCAGGCTGTTTATCACCGTGGCCAGCATTCCCATATGATCGGCTGATACCCGGTCCATGCCGTATGAGGCGGCCCGAATCCCCCTGAAAATATTCCCCCCCCCGACAACAATCGCGGTTTCAACGCCCAATTTAATCACCGATTGGATTTCACCGGCAACGTATTTAATGACGTCCGGGCTGATACCGAAACCCTCATCCCCCATGAGGGCTTCGCCGCTCAGTTTAAGAAGCACGCGCTTGTATTTGGCTGTGGTCAAGGTTTAGGCCTCTCCAACCTGGAAACGGCAAAACCGGCTGATGGATATGTTCTCGCCGATTTTGCCGATGGTCTCATTCAGAAGATCCTCAATGGTCATGTCCGGATCTCGAACATAGGGTTGCTGCAGGAGGCAGTTCTCCTTGAAAAACTTCTGGAGCTTTCCTTCTGCGATTTTATCCAGGATGTTCTCCGGTTTGCCCGTTTCCAAGGCTTGCGCACGATAGATATCTTTCTCTTTTTCGATGATATCCTCGGGCACATCTTCAGGGGTAATTCCAACGGGATTGATGGCCGCAATATGCATGGCGATATTTTTGGCAAATTCCCTGAAATCATCGTTTTTGGCCACGAAATCGGTTTCGCAGTTGACCTCAACCATGACACCGATTTTGCCTCCCATGTGTATATAAGACTGTATGGTTCCCTCACTCGCAGCCCTGCCGGCCCGTTTCTTAGCAGTGGCGATTCCTTTTTTTCTTAGAAAATCGATAGCCGCTTCTATATTTCCATCGCTTTCGGTCAACGCTGCTTTGCAGTCCATTATTCCGGCTCCGGTTTTATCCCGGAGATCTTTTACCATTGCTGCACTAATGGTCGTCATTTCTCTTCTCCTGTATCTTCTGAATCCACCGACCCTTCTGTTTCTTGCTCAACCGCTTCTTCTGTCTCCGGTGCCGGTTCGAGTTCATCCCCGGTCACAAGCGCTGCCGGAGCGCCCCGTTTGATGATTTCAACCACAGGACCTACCGTCCCGTCTGAAATCACCTTCCGCTCACCCGGTTTTAGCTCCGAACTGACCGCGACAATTTCGGATTCCTCATCTCCCTGTTTGTCCGCTTCAGCCTGTATCTTTTCTTCGTATTTTTGCCTGCCCTCGATACATGCATCAGCCACTCGTGAAGTGACCAGGCGGATGGCTCGAATGGCATCGTCATTTCCAGGTACGATGTAATCGATTTCGTCCGGATCACAATTGGTATCGACGATGGCAACAATCGGTATGTTCAATCGCCTTCCTTCCCGCACGGCAATGGCCTCATTCTTGGGATCCACGATGAATATGGCACCGGGCAATTTTACCATGCTGCGGATACCGCCCAGGTTACTGTCGAGCTTGTCCCGTTCTTTGCCGAGTTTCAGTCTTTCCTTTTTGGGAAACAGATTGATGGATCCGTCGTTTTGAATGGTATTGAGGTAATTCAGGCGATCGATGCTCTGTTTGATGGTCTGGAAATTGGTGAGCATCCCGCCGAGCCAGCGGTTATGGACATAAAACATCTCGCATCGATTCGCTTCTTCGTAAATCGATTCTCGAGCCTGCTTTTTGGTCCCCACGAACACCACCGATTGCCCGTTAGCAGCCGTATCGACAATGAAGTCGTAAGCTGTCTTAAACATCCTGACGGTTTTTTGAAGATCGATAATGTAAATTCCGTTTCGAGCTCCGAAGATATACTGCTTCATCTTCGGATTCCATCGCTTGGTCTGATGACCGAAGTGGACGCCGGCCTCCAGAAGTTCTTTCATGGTAACGTATGCCATCTTATTCTCCTTTTTATTTGGTTTCCTCCGCCGCCTTTTTCACCCCTGCTCCCAACCCCGACAGGCGGGGCAACCGGAAACAGGTCCAAAGGCGTGTGTTTCTTAAAACATAATTAAATAACAATTTATTGAACTCTCCGCAACCTCTTTTTACGATTTTTTCTCCAACTGAACACCCCGATCATGGCCGCTGTAATCCATAAAAAAGGCGATATTTTCATAATCGCTCACGGAATTCAGAATGGCTTGAATTTTCTCTCTTTGGTCATATCCCATCTCTAAAAGCAGACGCCCTTTCGGTTTCAAGTGGTGATGGGCCTGGACAAGGATCTGCTGGATGCACCGCAAACCATCCGCTCCACCGTCCAATGATATACGGGGTTCATTCTGAAATATCTCCGGCTCGAGCCGGTCGATTTCTTTGGTTCTGATATAAGGGGGATTGGAAATAATCAAATCGAAAACCCCGTCTGCGTTTAAGGGTCGGAACCAATCCCCGGCAAAAAAGGATATTAAGCGGTTCAATTTATGGCGCTTGGCGTTTTCCCCGGCCAGGCGGACTGCAGACACGGACCGATCGGAGGCAAAGTAGTGATGATTCGGCTTTTCGGATCCGAGGGCAATGGAGATGGCCCCGGATCCGGTGCCAAGTTCCAGAACACGCAGGGCATTTTCCCCCGAAAGAAGGACCAGCGCCTTTTCAACCAGACATTCGGTTTCGGGACGGGGAATCAGCACATCGGTGGTTACACGAAAATCCAAGGACCAAAACTCTTTGGTCCCGGTAATGTAGGCAATCGGTTCGCGTTGAATTCTTCTCTTGATCAGAAGCTTGAACCGGGAGAGTTCACCTGTGTGCAGCGGTTGATCGTAGCGGAGATAAAGATCGATTCTATCCACGCCAAGGACATGCGCCAGTAAAATCTCTGCATCTGCTCTCGGGTTTTCGATATGATGAGATTTAAAATAGGAAACGGTCCACTGGATAAGACTAAGAATGGTCCATTGCCGCTCCCTGCTGCTTTGAATCTGCATGTTGTAACGCCTGGCTCTGATGATACGTTGCAAGTTCATCAAGGATATGATCGATATCGCCTTGCAAGATGCTTTCAAGTTTATAGAGGGTCAGTCCGACTCTGTGATCCGTTACTCTGCCCTGCGGAAAATTATAAGTCCGGATCCGCCCACTCCGGTCTCCGCTCCCGATCTGATTCTTTCGTTGTTCCGATCGTTTTTCAGCCTGTTCCCGTACCATTCGATCCAACAGCCGGGCCCGGAGGACTTTCATGGCCTTATTTTTATTTTTCAATTGGGATTTTTCATCCTGGCAGGTTACCACCAATCCGGTGGGCAAATGGGTAATACGCACCGCAGAATCCGTGGTATTTACCGATTGACCGCCCGGACCGGTTGATCGGTAAACATCCACCTTTATTTCATTTGGATCCACATTCACCTCCACATCCTCAGCCTCAGGCAATACAGCTACCGTTACCGCCGACGTGTGGATTCGCCCCTGGGTTTCCGTAACCGGAACCCGTTGGACCCGGTGGGTTCCGCTTTCGAACTTGAACCGGCTGTAGGCTCCCTTGCCGTGAACCATTGAAATGATTTCTTTCAGTCCTCCCACACCGGTAACACTTTGGCTCATGATCTCCACTTTCCAACCCTTGTTTTCAGCATATCGGCCGTACATTCTGAACAAATCTCCGGCAAACAGCCCGGCTTCTTCACCACCGGTGCCCGCACGGATCTCGATTAAAACGTTCTTATCATCGTAAGGATCTTTCGGAAGTAAAAGCTTTTTCAGGTCTTGTTCGAGCGTCTCCTTATTTTCATTGAGAGACTCCATTTCATCTTTCGCCAGGCTCTTGATCCCGGGATCAGAATCCCGCATCAACTCCATGCTCTCTTCCAACTCTTTAAGTACCTGTTTATACGCCCTGAAGGTGTCGACGATCCTGCTCAACTCCGCATGCTCGCGGCCATATTTTTGAAAAGCTTCGCGATCACGAACGGTCTCCGGATCGCTCAATACTTTTTCAAGTTCGATATATCGCTTTTCAACACCCGTAAGTTTGGTAAACATATCCACGGCAATCGACCTCTCGGTAATGCTATGTTATTTAAATCCCAACGCTTAGCTGAAACCCGGAAATGATTTAAAATGCGCTGTTAAGCCATGGGGCGGCAGGCAGCCGTCATGCCTATTTTATGAATATGACGGCTGGATGGGAGCGGAATCGGGTATTCTTCACTACTGATTCTGGAATTTTTCATATTTCTTGCGAAAGCGTTCGATACGGCCTGCAGAGTCTATGAGTTTTTGTTTCCCGGTAAAAAAGGGATGGCATTTGGAACAGATTTCAACCCGGATGTCTTTTTTCGTTGAACCTGCCTCTAAAATGTTGCCGCATGCACATTTAATAGCGGTTGTGGCATATTCAGGATGAATATCGGTTTTCATAATTTCTTTTACCCCCTGTCTGTATTTTATGCATTCATGGAATCAAGAAAGTCTTGATTATCTTTTGTTCCGTTCATTTTTTCAAGCAAAAATTCCATACTATCCGAAGTATTCAGGGAAGCGAACAACTTTCTCAAAATCCATACGCGGTTCAAGGTGGCTCCATCCAGTAAGAGTTCCTCTTTTCGAGTTCCGGACTTCTTGATATCGATGGCCGGGAAGACCCGTTTATCGGAAAGCCGCCGGTCGAGTTGTATTTCCAAATTACCGGTGCCCTTGAATTCCTCAAAAATCACTTCATCCATCCGGCTTCCCGTATCGATCAGCGCCGTAGCGATAATGGTCAAGCTGCCGCCTTCTTCGATATTTCTGGCGGCACCAAAAAACCGTTTGGGCCGTTGCAATGCGTTGGAGTCGACGCCGCCGGACAGAATCTTACCGCTTGGCGGAATCACTGAATTATAGGCACGAGCCAGTCTCGTGATACTGTCCAACAGTATAACCACGTCTTTTTTATGCTCAACCAGCCGCTTGGCCTTTTCCACCACCATTTCTGCTACCTGCACATGCCTTTCAGCCGGTTCATCAAAGGTGGAACTGATGACTTCGGCTTTGACGGACCGTTCCATATCGGTTACTTCTTCAGGCCTTTCATCGATCAGCAAAACGAACATCATAATATCTTTATGATTGCCGACAATGGCGTTGGCGATGGCTTGTAGGATCATGGTTTTTCCGGCTCTTGGCGGAGAAACGATGAGTCCCCTCTGTCCGAACCCGATGGGGGTCAATAAATCCATGATCCGGGTGGAATAATTGTCCGCACCCGTCTCCAGTTTAATCTTCATTTCGGGATAAAGGGGGGTGAGGTTGTCGAAGAGGATCTTCTCTCTGGCAATCTCCGGATCCTCATAATTGACGGCTTCAACCTTGAGCAGTGCAAAGTATCTTTCCGACTCTTTCGGTTGTCTGATCTGGCCGGATACGGTATCTCCGGTCCTGAGGTTGAAACGACGGATCTGGGAGGGGGAGACGTAGATATCGTCGGGACCCGGCAGGTAATTGTAATCCGGTGCCCTTAAAAACCCGAACCCGTCCGGAAGAATTTCCAAAGTACCTTCGCCGAAAATAAGCCCGTCTTTTTCAATCTGGGCCTGGAGCAGTGCGAAGATGAGCTCTTGTTTACGCATCCCGGCACCTCCGTCAATATGAAACTGTTTGGCCAACTGGGTCAGCTCACTGATTTTTTTGTCTTTAAGCTCAACGATGTTCATTAATCCTGTACTCCAATTTCTTCTACTAATTATTTTTTATGAATCTCTCCAATTCGGCAATCCAGCGGATTGTCAAATTATTCGCCAAATGAATGACTGCTCTGTAATCCAGCGGATGTGAAAGACCTGCGACCGGCTATGCGTTCCAAAAGGGATCTTGACTCCATTTAGGTCGGTAAAAAAGCGCCCAAATACTGGTGCAATACGAACTGGGTTCCATTTTGGCAATGATGGAGAAATACAAGTGCACTAATTGAAGATATTTTTTAGGTTTTTTTCAATATGGCATTCACTCCAATAGGCGGGCACTTTAATTTAGTTGCAAAAATAAACCATGCTCGACAATCTGTCAAGCGGTTTTGGATAATTTTGCGGCCAACCGACAATATAGATCATCGACAGCAGTTATTAATTCCTTTAGGGATTTATTGTTTCGAATAATATAATCCGATTGTTTTTCCTTGAGTTTGTCCGGTATTTGAACGGTCACCAATGCCCGAGCATCCGTATAGGAGACCCGGTCCCGATTCACAAGCCGTTCCACTTTAATGTCCGAGTCTGCCGAAATCATAACCACATGATCAAATTCACCGGCCATATTGAGTTCAAAAAGCAGCGGCACTTCAACAATAATGAGCCGGTGTGCCGCCTTCACCGCTTTTCGAATCTCAACATTCATCCGGCCAAGAATTTCAGGGTGAATCAACCGTTCGAGATCCTTTCTCGCTGTCTCATCCGAGAGCATGATTTCCCGCATCTTTCGGCGGTTTAGGGTGCCGTCCGATTGCAGAACCGCTTTTCCAAAGTGCTCGACAATTTTCTTGAAACCCGAAGACCCGGGCCGCACGACTTTTCTTGCCAGTTCATCCGCACTGATGACCCAAGCCCCTAATTCTTTAAATCGTGCACATACGGATGATTTACCCGATCCCGCACCACCGGTCACAGAGATCTTTAAGTATGTCTTGTTGTGATTTTCCTCTTCCATAAGCCGCTTTCTCAAATCGGTTGCCCATCGATGGAAATCGCCGTCACAGTGTTTCGTTTTTCCGTCTGGGTAGCAACTTATTAAAAAATAAGCTATTGTTCAACCGACATCAACCGGAAGTTCAAATGAAGCATACCCTTCAACAATATTTCCCCGCACTCAAGGATGCATATCTCGTTGGCGGATGCGTCAGAGACCTCTTTTTGGATCGCAGTCCCACCGATTTTGATATGGTGGTTTTAAAAGATCCGGAAGGTGCGGCCAAAACCATATCCGCCCACACCCACGGTCATTTGATTCGACTGGGAAAACCCGGGTTCATCCTGTATCGAATCATTTTGGATCATGCGGTAATCGATGTACAGAGCGCAAAAGGTCACACCATAGAGGAGGATCTAAGACAAAGGGATTTTACCATCAATGCCATGGCGTATCCCACGGCATCCGGAGAAGTGATCGACATTCATGGCGGCCGCACAGACCTTAAAAACAGGATCGTTCGAATGACATCGGAAGATGTTTTCAAGACCGATCCGGTTCGCCTGATTCGCGCCCACCGTTTGGCAGCCGTTCTGAAATTTGACATTGACCCGCTGACACTGACTGCAATTAAAAAAAATTCTGATAAAATCAGAACGTCTGCCGGAGAACGGATTCGAGAAGAGCTTTTTCAAATGCTCCGGGTGGATAATGTGCATACGCACCTGATGGATATGGCTGAATCTGATTTACTATTCGCCATCTTTCCGGGGCTTTCATCCCTTAAAGGATGCACTCAAAACCGGTTCCATACGGAAGATGTATTGGCACACAACCTGTCGACAATAGGTTATATGGATCATATTTTCGCAACGCTTAAAGGATTTCAGCCGAATCTTTTCCATCGTTTAGCTGACCGATTAGACGACCATTCCAGAGTGCTGCTGAAATTTTCAGCCCTTATGCATGACATCGGCAAACCGTCGTCAAAATCCATCGATGAAAACGGTGACACTCACTTCTACGGGCATGAAAAGGTCGGGGTAAAAATCATCGGATCTGTTTTTGGGCATCTGAAGCTCTCCAATCATGACGCACGATTTATTGAACATATGGTCCGCAACCATCTGTCGCCGCTTCAACTATTCCAGTCGGAAAAGCAAAGAAGATTAACCCCAAAAGGGGTGGCCCGTTTTTTCATGAAAAATGGAGAAATGACGCCGTTTGTTCTGTTACATGCGCTGGCCGATCAGATGGCAAAAGAAAAAAAGGAGGACCATCGTTATCGTCATTTTATCAGTAAATTGCTTGAAGATTTCTTTTCAAGATTTAAAACAATCCGCCACAAACCGAAGCTGGTGAGCGGGAACGATCTCATCAGAGAATTTGGGCTGTCTCCTTCACCGCTGTTCAAAACGATCTTGACCCGCATTGAAGAAAAAAGACTGTCTGAAGAAATTACCACGAAAGCCGAAGCGCTCTCCCAGGTCCGGCAATATTTACGATCAAAAGATCTTTTGTCCGGCTCTTGACAAGGTATCATCATTCTTATAGGTAGTCCGGCGTTGTTTGCGAAACGATAGGATTTAAACGGTTGAGAAATATTTCCTTAAACAAATGGGTTCACCAATGATCATTTCTACTTCATAGGCCAACAAGAATGTTGACTTGAGTATAGTAGATAACCAGTTATTGAAATAATGGAAAGGAGACCGTGGCATGAACATCTTGTTTTTTGGGCCAAACGGCAGTGGAAAAGGAACACAGGGGGCTATTCTAAAGGATAAATACAGCATTTCGCATATTGAGTCAGGTGGGATTTTCCGTGAAAACATTCAGAATGGAACCGAACTCGGCTCAAAGGCCAAAGAATACATCGACAGGGGAGATTTGGTGCCGGATGAGATAACCATCCCCATGATTCTGAACAGATTACAGCAGGATGACTGCAAAGAAGGTTGGTTGCTGGACGGTTTTCCGAGAAACAAGAATCAAGCGGAGAAACTGGATGCCGCTCTTCAACAAGCCGGAATGGCACTGGATATCGTGGTGGAAATCATTCTGGATCGTGAAATTGCAAAAAACAGAATCATGGGCCGGCGGTTATGCGTCAATGATAACAACCACCCGAACAATATCTTCATCGATGCCATCAAGCCGGACGGGGATAAATGCCGTGTCTGCGGCGGGGAACTCAAAACCCGATCCGATGATCAAGATGAAGCAGCAATTAATAAACGTCATGATATTTACTACAATTCGGTTGATGGCACATTAGCTGCCGCCTATTATTTCAAAGATAAATCCGGTGAGGAAGGCGCCGTCAAATATATAGAACTGAACGGAAAGCCAGGTGTGAAAGATGTGACCTCCGAACTCGTCGCAAAATTATAAAAGCGTAACATTTTTCTTGCCAATCCTACTGATACTGTTTATATTTCAATTTTCTTAAATAACCATCCTATTTTTTCTGGGGATGGAACGAAAGGGGCGAGATAGTTTGAAGCCGATTGAAGTAAGGGTGATGGACAATGATCTTGAAAAAGCCATGCGTATTTTGAAGAAAAAAATTCAAAATGACGGTCTTTTCAAGCGTCTGAAACTGAAAAAAAGCTATGAAAAACCAAGCGAATTCAGGCGCAGGAAGCAGAGGGAGGCTTTAAGAAGAAAAAGAATTGCCGCCTCCAAAGCAAACCGTGAAAGGTAACTCAAATAGTAAGAACCACCTGACAACCCGGCGATTTCGCCGGGTTTTTTTATGAAAAAAGAAAAATCATATGACGCAAGCCTGAAAGAGATGTATGAACTCAGGCGATTTGGGATGATCCTGGGACTGTCCATCATCCGAAATATGCTAAAGGGCTTGGGGCATCCTCAAAATCAGTATTCCTCTATTCATGTGGCAGGGACCAACGGCAAGGGATCCGTTGCCGCTTCCCTATCCTCCATACTCCATAAAGCCGGTTACCGGGTGGGTTTGTTCACCTCGCCCCATCTGGTTCGCTTCAATGAACGGATTTGCATTAACAACTCCCCGATATCAGACGATCAGGTGGTTTCTGCATACCTGGCGGTAAAGGAAACATACAAGGGTAAGCGCCAGCCCACCTTTTTCGAGTATTCCACCGCCATGGCACTCCACGAGTTTTCGAGGCGGAAGGTTGATTGGGCGATCATTGAAACCGGTATGGGGGGCAGGCTGGATGCAACCAATGTGATCAAACCGACGCTCGCTATTATTACCAATATATCCATGGAGCACCGGATGCATCTTGGCAACACGTTGGCAGATATAGCCGGGGAGAAAGCCGGCATCATCAAACGTAATGTACCGGTAATCACAGGAACCGAGCAAAAACATGCGAAGTCCGTTATTGAAGCCGCTGCCCGGACGAAGTCGGCACCTTTTTATGGATACGGGGATTCATTCAAAGCCCGGCGAACTCCGGGAGATACCTTTTCCTACTACGGACGTGAGCATGTGTGGAAAGGGTTAAAATCAGGACTCTCAGGACCCCATCAAATCAGAAACGCGGCCCTGGTGCTGGCTGCATGCGAATGTCTGATGCAAAAGAAAGTCTCCCTCACACTTGAGCAGATCAAATCGGGGCTATTGGATACGAAATGGCCGGGACGTCTTGAGATCGTTCAACAAAGACCGCTTGTCATCTTAGACGGCGCCCATAATTTTATGGCCGCCAGGGCCTTGAAAAAACATTTAACCCAGGCGTTAAAAGACCGGAAAATTACAATGGTCATCGGCATACTGGATGACAAACCGTATCAAGCCATGTTAAAAAGTCTCCTTCCCGGTTGCCATCGTGTGATCGTCACCAAAGCCCGGATCGATCGCGCCCTTCCTGTGGAAACGCTCTATGAAGCCGCAAGGCGGCATGTTTCAAATACCAAAATAATTCCCGATGTAGCAGACGCTTTGAATTATGCCATCAAGACGACTCATAAAAAGGACGCGGTTTGTGTGGCAGGCTCCCTCTATGTGGTGGGAGAGGCCAAGGAAGCGATTGAAGCCGGAAACCAGCGGCAGTAAGGCACCTTCTTCGTTTGCGCTCTGTTTTCAGGATTGACTTATTCGGCCCCTTTTATTAGGATGCCCTCACATGTGCGCCCGTGGCCCAGGGGATAGGGCGTCAGCCTCCGGAGCTGAAGACCGCTGGTTCGATTCCAGCCGGGCGCACCAAAATGCCCCTTAACCCCTTTTGCTTATCGATCCCCTGCTCAGTTTACAGCATAAATCCATCCTCTAAATACGTCTTCACACTCAAGTTTTCTGCTCAAACACCCGATTTTAAGAATAATTATGAATGACGAAACAAAAAATGAGGCAACCGGCTCTCAGGCGGGAACAGTGCCTCCGGATGCCGGTGACACAAAGAAATCGGTCCGGAAATTTGCCGTCCTGTTTACGGATATTGTCGGTTCCACGAAATTCTTCAAGGACCGCGGGGATCTTGCCGGCAGGGAAATGCTTCAGAGCCATCAAGACATCGTCACCACCCCTGTGGTAGAACACAGCGGGCTGGTGGTCAAGACCCTTGGAGATTCCGTCATGGCCTATTTTACCGACCCGAAGGAGGCTCTAAAATCGGCCACAAAAATCCAACAGGCGCTGGAAAGACACAATATTAAATCGGAGCAAAACGATCAGATACACGTCAGGGTTGGCATTCATTTCGGAGAAGGCATCATTGAGGATCAGGATATCTTCGGAAATGTCGTAAACCTGGCCGCAAAAATCGTATCGGTTGCAGGTAGGGATGAGATTCTAATCTCCCATCAAGTGTATGAAGTGACAAAAAACCTGTCTACGATCCAATATGAAAAATATGCAACAACATCCAATCTGGAAGAACTCAAGGGCATTCCTTTATATAGGGTTTTATGGAGCGATGCTCCTCAGTTTGACCCGACGGCGAATATTCTCGTCTATCTGAAACCCCACTGGAATCTTAGCGACACTAAATTTATTGGGGCTTGGAACAATCTGCGAAAGGAATTGGAAGGCTCATGGAAAGATAGAATCATCAGAAATGAAGGAACAACAGACAAATCTCTCGTCCTTATTTCCCCGGATGCTTCATCGGCAGTTGGCTTGGCGGGCGATATTCTCCGTTTGTTAAAATCTCATCTGAAGTCCAAGGCTGCATATCCCCTCATCCCCATCCAAATCGCTGTCGATTCGGGATCTTTCCTGAGGGGGGAAAAGCTGGTCATGAATCGTTTCAATGCCAAATGGGACGATTTCGATCCGGGAGATATCTGTATTTCAGATTCCGCGCTATTGTTACTTAAGAACAAAAAATCGGTACGGACAGACCCAACCTACAGTCCTGAAAGCCGACTTTCCTATTATCGGCTGGTGCCTAACGATGGGCCAAATGAACCGCCATTGTTCTTATATCAGGCGGCACTACTTAATGGTGAACACCGCCCTTGTTTCTATTGCGGGCTCCGAAAACACCAGAGTCAAAATTGTCCCTCAAAAATCATTGATGACGTACCCTTTGCATTGAAAAGAATCGGATATCTGTCCATTAAAAAAATCAACAAACTGTTTAATCGATACCTGGCCCAGTCAAATTCAAATTTCAATCACTTGCCGGAAGATGGAAAAAACCCCAATGAAACCCCAAAACTGGCCTATTATGCTTTTTATGAGTTGAAATACAACACACAACTCCGCTTGCTGAAAAATCTATGGGCATCCAATGAAGATAATTGGGACAGGATTCAATCCCAAAAAGCAAAAGGAACGCGAGGGGGACAAGCCTGGCTGGCCCTGGATCTGATCCGGACCTCACAATTGGCGAAAGCAGAAAAAATAATAAGCTCGTTGATTCTGGAACAACCTCAGGACTATCATATGAACTGCACAGCCGGCTTGCTGAATATAGAACTCAATTTGCTCAACAAGGCTGAATATTTTTTTGATCAGGCACTCATGTTTGCAAAAACGAGACCCCAAAAACTGTTTGTCCTGTTTCTATTATGCCGCTTGTACGGAATCCAGAAAAAGAAGCCTCAGACCGAAGCAAAATTGAGAGAGATCATGTCTCTGTATCCGTATTCCCCGGATGCAAAATATCTGTCCGTTCAGATCAAGTTTCAAAACGGCCAGAAGGAACGGGCTATCGCCGAGCTATCCCATCTTATAAAAGACAGCGGCGAGTATTACGGCAAGGCACTTATCGATCCTGAGCTTGGACCGTTTATGGATGCGGTTCAACCCCTGCTAAAAAAACTGTACGCAGAAGCAAAAGAATCGGCACACACCATCATGCCGCAGGCCGAAGAAGAAATGAAGAAATTCACCGATATGCTTGGCGATGAGGTGGAAAAACCGGATTCCCTTCAATCCCTTTGGAAAAAGGCGAAGGACCTCTTCAAACTGGATAGCTATCTCGGATATTTGGAATGTGCAAAATCGAGCGGCATGATTATCCAGCAATGTCAAGAATATGTAACCAGCCGAAGAATAAAGATAGAAAAAATAGTAGACGGTCTGCGCAAGCGCTGTTCCGGATACCTCGACTATACCGGGAAATTCCCGTATAAAAAGTACAGTAATCCGGTACATGAAACATTAAAGTCCATTCAAACAGAACTCGATCAGGTCAGGCGAAAAGTTCATGCCGAAGCGCCCCGTAAAATTTTGGAAGCGTTTAATCAGGCTGAGAAACTGTCTGATCGGATGGAGGAAATACCTTCGAAACTGAACAATTTAGAAAACATTAAGAAATCCGTTCTATTCCTGACATCCTTTTTCAAATCCAATCTAGTGCTGCAATCCGTCAACTTATTGATTGGGATCATTTTTTTTCCCTTGATTTCCCACTACCTTCTATTCATCTTTCCCAAACTCGATACCATCAATCACAATCTCTGGTTTTATCAAAAAGGCTTTCTCGTGGTCGGCGGAATTTTTGCCCTCCTGTTCTCTTTAGTCCGCCCCCTGAAGCATTTGCCGCAAAAAAAAGCTTGAAAAACACACCAGTCAATGACTCAGAACAAAATATCTGTTATAAGACTATGAATGATAAGGGTTGATGTTTTATTTATTTCGAAAGGAGATAAATATGCATGCCGTTAAGATAAGGAAGTATCTGATAGGGGTTGTCGTATTTTCTTTCTGTCTATGTTATGCAAAAATCTCATCTGCCGAAACCGATAGATTTGGGGACGGGTTTAACACGGCATTTACCCTGGGGTCCGGTTATCGGAGTGATAATCTGGATTGGAATATCGCCGGAGATATTAGTGGAAATAATCCCAATGTCCTGTCTGAGTTGAACTGGGAAGATTTAGGGATATTCCAGGTTAAACTGGATAACGTTACCATATTTCGAGGCATCTATTTTCGAGGGGCCGTCGCCTACGGCTGGATCATAACCGGCGATGTTCAGGATTCAGACTACTTGGGAGACAATCGCACCCTGGAATTTTCAAGATCAAACAATAATGCGGATGACGGCAACACTTTCGATGCCACAGTGGGAATCGGGTATCAATTCTCTTTCGGGTCAAATTTTCTTAGCCTTGCTCCCATGGTCGGCTACTCTCGTCATGAACAGAACCTGACCTTGACAGGCGGTAACCAAACCATCCCGCCTGCCGGACCCTTTGCCGGGCTGAACAGCACCTATGAAGCCGAATGGACGGGGCCTTGGGTCGGAGCAGATCTTGTTTTTCAAATGCCGTATGAAAAGAAGTATTTTGAAAAATTTTCTTTCCGGGTGAGCTTTGAATACCATTGGGCCGATTATAATGCCGAAGCCGACTGGAATCTCCGAACCGATTTCACCCATCCCAAAAGCTTTGAACATGATGCCGATGGAAGCGGCTGGATCGTCTCTGCCGACTGGAACATATTTTTTACCAGCCAACTGGGCTTCAAAATGAGCGTTAACTATCAATCCTGGGACACGGACCCGGGTAATGATCGTACCTTCTTTTCAGATGGAACCGCGGCTGAAACCCGGCTGAATGACGTCAATTGGGACTCTTTCGCCATCATGCTCGGAATCGTCTATCGACTATAGTTCATTCAAATTTGATTAGGACGCAGATTTGCTCAGATACAGGCAGATAATAATCTTTTTTCCTAAACTGATCGGTTCCCGGTTCAGGGTTCAACCTATGTTTTTTTGATTTAAAAAATCTGCGTTCATCAGCGTCCTAAACAAAATCTCTATACGATTCAATTATGAGGGGATAACCTATGAGAACGGAAATGACCCGAAGAGAAAGGATAATGACGGCATCTCAAAAAGCACGGGCGGATAAACTCCCATTCTTTCATTATTGGCGTCACAGCCAAATCGGATGGGCGGAACGGGAATGCCGAAATCGGGGCATGGGAATGAATTGGGTGAGACCACCCTATACGATGACGATGCACGGGGTCGATGTCAGTGAAACCCCGGCAACGGTATCCGGAAAATCTGTGATACGACGCACTTACTCAACGCCTGTGGGCAGTATCTACCTCGATGAAATACGCCCTCCGGGTTCCGGCCAGTGGCACGCCGATCGAGGATGGAAGGATATATTACCGTGGCAAGCGGAGCGGCTGATCAAAGGCCCTAAAGACTATCCGGTACTCAAACACATAGTGGAACACACGGAATATACGGCTGACTACTTTCCCATTGAGCAAGCCATGGATTGGCTTGGCGATGATGGTGTGGTCATGGATGGTCTCCCCCATTCTCCCATGCAGATGCAGATGATCTACTGGGCGGGAAGCGAAGGGGGGAGGTTCTTTTTTCACCATGCGGATTACCCGGATCTGGTGGATGAGCTTTATGATGCAACGGTTAAAAGCAGAGAACCCCTTTACGAAATTGCCGCCAGATCACCCGCCCCCATCTCTTTATGCGGGGATAATATAGACGGTGTATTGGTGAATCCGAACCTCTTTAAGAAATATTTCATGCCGGTATATGAAAAACAGGCAGCGATATTGCACAAACATGGAAAGTTGATGGCGGTCCACATGGACGGCAGGCTGAATGTTATAAAAGACTTAATCGCAGAAACTTCCATCGACATTATTGAGGCGGTTCATCCCCCGCCCATGGGGGACCTCCCCTTGACGGAAGCGTTGTCTCTGTGGAAAGATAAAGTGATTTGGGTCGGTTTTCCGGGAAGTATCTATGATCTAGGCGTTGAAGCAACCAAGACCCATGCGCTTGAGCTTCTCAAAGAAGCGGGCAACGGGGAAAGGCTGGCCGTTGCCATGTCAACGGAAAACATCGTATCCAACGAGAATCTCAGGATGCTGACAGCAGTTCTTGAAAACGCAGAACTCCCTTTAAACAAGCACATTATCACCAGCATCGAGCAGTCCATTGGTCAATAACAGGGGGTGGGCTCATTATCGACCCATTCTATTGCAATATTAACAGCGGTGATTATAGTCTCATATTATGAATGCCAAAAACGAAAAAGTACCCGATCCAAAAGAGATCGAAAAAGAAATCAGCGAGTTCTTGTCTAAAAAATTCGGTGATAACGTAAAAATCGTGTCTCCCATTGTGATGCCCCAAGAGTCCATGCTGGAAAAGGTTCAGTCACCTCCTCATAAAGAGAAAACCATCAATTTTGATCTCAAACCCGAGGAGCTTATATCCTATTTGGATCAATACATTATAAAACAGGATCAGGCCAAGGCCATATTGGCTACAAAAATCTGTACCCACTTCAATCGAATCAAACATACCCAAACCTTTCCGGAAGCTCTGGAGGGAATGGTGGGGAGTATTAAGAGTAACGTGCTGATGGTGGGACCCACCGGTGTCGGCAAAACCTATATGATTAAATTGATCGCAAAGAAGATCGGGGTACCCTTTATCAAAGGTGATGCCACCAAGTTCAGTGAAACCGGCTATGTAGGGGGAGATGTAGAAGATCTGGTACGGGATTTGGTTCGAGAAGCCGATGGGGATATTAAACTGGCACAGAATGGTATCATCTATATTGATGAAATCGATAAAATTGCATCCAGCCGCAATATCATCGGAGCGGATGTTTCCCGAACCGGTGTGCAACGGGCACTGTTAAAGCCCATGGAAGAGACGGAAGTCGATTTAAAAGTGCCTCATGATCCGATTTCCATGCTCCAGGAAATCGAGCGGTTCCGGAAAACCGGCAAACGGGACAAAACCGCGGTGAACACAAAGAATATTCTCTTCATCATGAGCGGCACATTCTCAGATCTTTCCGATATCATCAAAAAACGAATCAAAGATCAGGGCATCGGATTTGGTGCTAAAATATCAAAGGGAGAAGATCCCAGCGATATCTTAAAGCATGTGAAATCCGAGGATCTCATCGCATTCGGGTTTGAATCGGAGTTTGTGGGTCGTCTCCCCGTAAAGGCTGTGTTTGAAAGGTTGTCTGAAAACGATCTGTATGAAATCTTAAGAAATCCGAATAATCCCGTCATACAGGGAAAGAAACTCGATTTTGCAGCATACGGCATCCGTCTCAAATTTGAAGACGACGCATTGCATAGGCTGGCTCGCCAGGCAAACAGTGAAAACACCGGAGCCAGAGGTTTGGTGAGTGCAGTGGAGAAAGCATTGCTGCCGTTTGAAAAAAAACTGCCCTCAACAGAGATGAAACGGTTCTCGGCAACCGCAGCCGTCATCGACAATCCGGAAGGTTCTCTTGAAAACTTACTGGCAAAACCTGCTGACAATCAATTGATCGTGGATTTTGAGCGATTGGAAGACGAAGAAAAAAATTACATCAAAAAATATATATCTCAAAACCGCAAGCTTCTAACGGAAAAATACGGCCTGACGCTATCCCCGTCCCGGATCGAGGTGGTTGCAGAGTTTTATAGTCGGCAGATATTGGATGTGGGGAATACCATATTTAAAATCAAGACCTATTATGATGAGATAAAGAAAATTGAACTGTTCTTTTTCAAAGATCATGACATCAACATCGTTCTGGAAGAAGATGCCATCGATCATATCATCGCACAGGTCATCCGCGAAGATGTAAAATTGGAAGACGTTTATGAAAACCTGTCAAAAGATTTCCAACACGGCCTGAAGTTGATCCAAGAAAAAACCGGAAAGAATCGGTTCTTTCTTCCCAAAAAAGCATTGACCCATTCAGAGGAGTATTTAAGCCAACTCGTAAAAAACGAAATCGGCAAGAGAAAGTCCCTAACAGAGTAGACCCCTTCTTATTGCCAATAATCCTTTAACTCATTCTTAGTCATCGCCTTGCCTGACAGGTGTTTTCAAAGCGCTCCGATTCGCTCTCGAAACCACCGACAATCCGATATTCACTTGTTCATGGCGTTGATATTCGTTATAATGACGGAGTCATAAGCATTGAAAGGCATTATTACAGATGATCGGTATATCTAAACTCTACTGCGGCACGGTTGAACCATCCGATGCGCTCCGTTACGGGAGAAAATCTTCGTCACTGCCGTCCCATTTACTTCAATTTTCAATAGACAAGCGGCCGGTAGTGGTTTGGAATGCCACCCGCCGCTGTAACTTGAAGTGCGTCCATTGTTATGCCCATGCCAAAGACCGGCCGTTTGATAATGAATTGACCACCCAAGAAGGCAAGTCACTTATCGATGATCTCGCCGCCTTCGGTGTGCCGGTCTTGCTTTTTTCCGGAGGCGAGCCGATGATGCGGAAAGACCTGCCTGAGCTTGCCGCCTATGCGGTTGAAAAAGGAATGCGGGCGGTAATCTCGACCAACGGCACGCTGATCACCCAAGAGACGGCGCGGGAATTAAAAAAAATCGGTCTTTCTTATGTGGGTATTAGTCTGGACGGCATGGAGGAAATCAATGATCGATTCAGAGGCGTAAAGGGTGCTTTTCATGATGCATTGGAAGGCATTAAAAACTGCCAGGCAGCCGGAATTAAGGTGGGTCTCAGATTTACGATCAACCGGTTCAATGTTGATGAAGTACCGCACATTTTCGATTTATTGGAAAGCATGAATATCCCTCGCGTCTGCTTCTACCACCTCGTCTATGCCGGGCGCGGGTCCAAGTTGATTAAAGAAGATTTATCCCATAGGGAGACACGGGAGATAGTCGATCTGATAATGGACCGGACGCATGAGCTCCATGATAAAGGTATATCCGAGGAAGTACTCACGGTTGATAATCACGCCGATGGACCGTATCTTTACATGCGATTGAAAAAGGAAAACCCCAAGCGAGCAGCCGAAGTGCTTGAATTGCTAAAAATGAACGAAGGAAACAATTCGGGGAGGGGTATCGGATGCATCAGTTGGGACGGCGAGGTTCATGCGGATCAATTCTGGCGCCATCACAGCTTCGGCAACATCCGGAAGCGACCGTTTTCGGAGATATGGACCGATACCGGCAATCCACTCATGAAACAACTCAAGGAGAAGAAAAAGTACGTGAAAGGCAGATGCGCCACATGCCGATGGTTGGATATTTGTGGCGGAAATTTTCGAGTTCGGGCTGAGGCGGTGATCGGAGATGTATGGGCTCCGGATCCCGCCTGTTACCTGACAGATGAAGAGATATCGTAAACTGGATACTTGATACTGGATGCTGGATGGAGAAAGATCCGATGCTGATCATCCTTATCTCATCATTGTCGAGTTTCGAGTTTCAAGTTTCGAATATCATCAGATTTTTTAATTTTAAAGCGGGTTGCCACACTGAAAGAGAATTTTAAAAAAATCTTATTCCCAACGATCTTATAGGAGCATTTATGCAGTTTCCTGATTACCGACCCAGACGATTGCGGCAAAATGAAGGGTTTCGTCGAATGATACGCGAAACTCTGTTGACGGTTGACGATTTAATTCTACCTCTCTTTGTCATTGATGGAAAGAATATCGCAAATCCCATCGAATCCATGCCCGGGCATTACCAATACTCAATCGATAATCTGATTCAACAGACTCAAAAGGCGGCGGATCTGGGTATTCCTTCGGTGATGATCTTCGGCATTCCCGATAAAAAAGATTCGTTGGCATCCCGGGCATATGCAAAGGACGGAATCGTTCAAAGAGCCGTGAGTGCCATCAAGCCGAAATTTCCGGAACTGGTGGTCATTACAGATGTCTGCCTCTGCCAGTATACGGACCACGGCCACTGCGGCGTCGTGGAAGGCCATGTGGTGGACAACGATTCCACGCTGGATTTATTGGCCCGTACCGCCCTTTCCCATGCAAAGGCGGGTGCCGACATGGTTGCGCCGTCAGACATGATGGATGGAAGGGTTGGTGAAATCCGGGACGCGTTGGACGAAAACGGTTTGAGCCAAGTTCCCATCATGTCTTATGCAGCAAAGTACTGCTCTGCATTCTATGGACCGTTTCGAGCCGCTGCGGAATCCGCACCGCAATTCGGAGACCGCAGAACTTACCAGATGGATCCGGCAAACGCCATGGAAGCCGTTCGTGAAGCCACACTCGATATCGAAGAAGGCGCGGATATCATCATGGTAAAACCCGCACTCCCCTATCTTGATATCATCAGCCGAATCCGTGATGAAATCGATCTGCCCGTTGCGGCTTATAATGTCAGCGGTGAGTACGCCATGATAAAGGCGGCAGATCAAATGGGATGGTTGGACGGATCCAGAGTAATGATGGAAACATTGACCAGCATCAAAAGAGCCGGAGCGGACATGATATTGACCTATTTCGCCCTAGAGGCAGCCGAAGTGATGAGAAATTCGCAATCATAATTTAACGTCTCGGAAATTCTACAACCTATTGATATTATGGTTTTAACTGACGCTCAACATTGCAGTGCAACATGGAATAGCGGAAGGATGGAATAATGGAATATTGGGTATAAAAGCGGAAAAGATCTTTTTTATAAAATCGATAAAATTCATTTAAACCCATCATTCCAGCGTTCCAATATTCCAGTATTCCAATTGTGAGCGACTTGTCAGGGCGTAGCTTCAGCGAAGACTGAAGCGAACTAAGTTCATAATCATGAATTCCAATCATACCGACAAATCGAACACACCACCGCATAACCGGGCAAAAACCGGAGACACCCTTCGGCTGGTTGCATGGGAAATTACGCGAAACTGCAACCTGTCATGCCTGCATTGCAGGGCAGCGGCCACCCATGGTCCTTATGAAGGAGAACTGGATACAGAGAAAAGCTTTCATATATTGGATCAGATTGCCGAAGTGGGATCTCCCATCGTGATCCTTACGGGAGGCGAGCCCCTGCTGAGGCCTGATATCTTCGATCTCACCCGTTACGGGACCGACAACGGGCTTCGCATGGTCATGGCGCCGAACGGAACACTGATTACGGATGGAATTGCAAAACGCTTGGCCGACGCCGGAATAAAGCGAATCAGCGTCAGCCTGGACGGCGCCGGCAAGGAAACCCACGATCAATTCCGAGGCGTCGAGGGTGCATTTGACGGCGCCCTTCAGGGAATCGCATCGGCAAAAAAAGCCGGTATCGAATTTCAAATTAACACCACCATAACCCAACATAATCTGGCAGAAATACCCAGAATTCAAGAACTCGCCGTTGAACTGGGGGCGGTCGCCCACCATATTTTCCTGCTGGTCCCCACCGGGAGGGGAAAGTATATTATCGATAAAGCCATAACAGCGGAAGAATATGAAGACACATTGAACTGGTTTTATGACCAGCAGGATAAAACATCGCTGCAGCTCAAGGCTACCTGTGCGCCCCATTATTATCGCATACTTCGGCAAAGAGCCAAGGCCGAAGGAAAATCCGTAACCTATGAAACCCACGGTCTGGACGCCGTATCCAGAGGTTGTTTGGGGGGGACCGGATTCTGTTTTATCTCCCATCGTGGAATCGTTCAACCCTGCGGTTTTCTCCACCTCAATTGCGGGGATCTAAAACAATCGTCTTTCGCTGACGTATGGAAAACGTCTGAAGTGTTTTTATCACTCCGCAATTATGATAAGCTGGAAGGCAAATGCGGAGCGTGTGAATACAAAAGGGTCTGCGGCGGTTGCAGGGCCCGGGCGTATGAAGCGACCGGGGACTACCTTGCCGAAGAACCGCTCTGCAGCTATAATCCGGTGTCCTTTCAATAACACAACAAAGGATCGCGCCATGAAAATCAACGCCTTGATGGTACCGAATCCCATCACCATTTCTGAAAATGCTTCCATCGGTGATGCCATAGAATTGATGAAAATTAATTCCATCCGACACTTGCCGGTGATATCGAAACAGAAAAAACTCAAGGGGTTTGTCACGCTGGCTGATCTTAAGCAGAGCCTGATCCCCTCCATGGTGGGGGATCTCACGCTTCATGATATCATGATAAAGGATCCGATTACGGTTGATCCGGATGAAGATATCGAGATTGCAGCCCAGCTGATTTACAAACACAAAATCGGCGGCATGCCGGTAACCAAAGAAGACCGGGTTGTCGGCATCATCACGGAATCCGATATTCTAAGAGCATTTATCGATATGATGGGAATACTTTCCGCCAGCTCCCGCATCGATGTGGTTATTGGCGATAAACCGAGCGATTTCCAAAACGCACTGCAAATCATCAACGATAAAGGCGGAGAAATCATCAATGTGGGACAAACCGCCCAGGGACGGTCCAAGCGAACCTATTATTTCCGTTTGAATCCCTGTAGAACCGATATATTAAGAGAGGCGTTGGAAGATAAGGGATTCGAGGTGGTGGAGGCCATGGATTAGATATCGCCCCCATCTGATACGACAATCATGTTTCTCTGGGGCACGTAACTTGATAGCAGGAATTTCCTTTTTTGTGACGCGGATGGACGCAGATTTTTTAGATTAAGAAAAAAAGATTATTATCTGCGTGTATCTGCGCAAACCTGCCCGCCATCTTATTTCTTCAGGAACGGCAGGCGGGTCTGCGTCCTATTTAACTTGAGTTAAAATTTTTGATTTCCGATGGCGTTCAATACCAATGTAATAGGCCGGTCTTCTTCACTTTTGCCCGTAAAGCGGATGGGGCCGGGCCGGCGGTAGTCGTCGGGGCCCGGTTGAGCAGCCAGCCATTTTTCTCTCATGGCCTTGGTGATGAGAAATGCGGGAGAAGTAATATCCACCACTGTTCGCTCCAGAACCAGGTTCAACTTACCTTTTCTCTCCTCAAGATGCATCAGCGGTGCAATGGGCACGCCCATGGGCTCCCAGTCCGAAAAATCTTTTTCAAGATTCTTGATGGCGGCCATCTGTCCGGTCGCACCGTTTGCCACCAGGCTGAACACCGTTAATCCCAAATTGTAGGTGTAGGCACAATCGAAGCGGGTGGGGTCGCTGCCCCTGCCGTCGTATCCGTAGAAGTGCAACTGGGTTTTGAGTTTGGGAACGCTTTTCTGGTAGATGGCCGCCACCGCTTTGGGAATTTCTGCTTCAGCGGTGACCGCGCCGGCGGTCAACAACGCTTTGGCAAAGGTTTTGTAAGAGTAAATGGTGCTGTGGGTGAGGAGGCAAGGATCTTCGGACCCATAGTTTTCAAAAAGAATCGGACCGAAGGTTTCCGGGTCCAGGCCATCGCGCTGCAGAGCCTTTTGATACTGCATGCGCGGTATGCCGATTTTGTATGTACCCTTTTCAAGGAGGATTTTCAGGTAATCTCTTACCAGTTCCATGATGACCTTATCGGTTTCCACCTGAGAAAACTGGAAGTTTCCGTGGCTGTCTCTTTCGGTGAGAAGCCCTTCCTGGAAAAATTCCGGGAGATCGTTGAACAGCTCATCATCGCGGTAGTTCCATATGGGAAAGGGATTGTCCTGTCGGATGCCGCGAACCAGGCGTCTGAGATACTCCACCTTGTCATGGAGCCTGGGGTGGTCCGTATGAAAGTCGTTATCATGATACCGGTTGTACTCGGCGATAATCGTGCTGAGCTTGATGATAAACACCTGGATTTCGTTGATGAACTCAAGTACACCCTCGGGGATGACAATAACGCCGTAATTCTTTCCCGCCCGGGCGCGTTGGACAATGGCATTGCAGACCATACGGGAAAGCTTGCGGAGCGTCATACCAAAGGCGGTGTAATCTTTTTCGGCTTCAGACTCCGCCTTTTTGAGTCGATTGGTGTCGGTGTAATCGGCCAAGTCTTCACCGATGAGCGTCAAATTGGAATGGGTTTGAAGCGCCACCTCCAGCGCCAAATGGCTGGCCACCCGGCCCATGACCTTGCATATATGCCAATACTTGACATCCGAGCTGCTGTCTGTGCATAGGTTTCCGATCTCTTTGGCAAACGCTCTTGCCGCAGTGTGAAACCCGAAAGACATGGCGCAGAGGACCCGGCCGTCAGCATCTCGAACCTGGATATCGCCGTCGATGGTTTTGGGTACGCCGATAACCTGAATCCCGTCTTCAATCATCTCCTCGGAAAGAAAAGCCGCATTGGTATTTGAATCGTCCCCCCCGACAATGACCAGTGCATCCAGTTTGAGTTTTTGGCACGTATCTTTGGACAGGGCCATTTTTTCGGTTGTATCGATTTTTGTACGACCGGTCTTGATCATGGTAAACCCGCCAAGATTCCGATACTCATCAACCAGATCTCCGGTAATCTCGATGGCTTCGTTTTCGATAATGCCATCCGGTCCCGACAGAAAGCCGTATATCGTTGTGCCCGGATTGGCTTTCTTGGCGGCATCATAAAGTCCGGCAATCACGTTGTGACCGCCGGGAGCCGGGCCGCCTGAAAAAACAATGCCGATATTTCTCTTTTTCCCATAACGGGCTTTCAAGGCCTCATCAGCATCATCTTCTCGTGCGATGGCCTGCACCCGGTTTCCGATAATATGGGGAAGCCGCTTTTGGGCTTCCTGATGGATTGAAAATCGGTATTGATCATCCGCCCTGAGGGTCGTATATGTTCCCTTCAGGACCTCACATACCGGCGGGCAATACGCCCTGCGCTCAACCAGTTCCTGATTGATTCGACTGGTGACCTTCTGTACCTCGGGTATATCCAGCAAACGTTCAATCGAGATTCGATCTCCACTCATGTTCACCTCCTCACCCATAAGCCACCCGATTGCGGCCTTCATTTTTTGCTCGATACAAGGCCTGATCAACTCTAGTAAAGAGGGATTCCGACGTCTGGTCATCTGAGATGACCTGCGTAACCCCAAGACTGATGGTGATGGCAACCTTATCTCCCCGGTGAAGAAATTCGGTCTTCTCGATACACTGCCTGAGCTTTTCCGCTGCCTCTCCGGCCCCTTTCTGCTCCGTTTCAGGAAGCAATACAACAAATTCCTCCCCTCCGAATCGAGCTAAAAAATCGCTTTCCCGCAGCATCGGTTGAACCCGGTTGATGATCTCCTTGAGGCATAAATCGCCCACCGCATGTCCGTAAAGATCATTTACGGACTTGAAATGATCCACATCGAGTATGATGATTGAAAAAGGACGACCGTACCGGATGAAACGCTGGAGTTCTTCTTTTATCCGTTTATCGTATGCCCTGCGATTATAAACACCGGTCAGCGGGTCGACTAAAATCTCTTTTTCCAACTCATGAGCCCGTTGCTTGGCGGAAGAAACTTCTTCTTTCATCTGGTTGATGGTTTCCTTCAATGTACCCATTCTTTCTTCCACCGCGGTCATTCGCTCGGAATCTTTCTCTCTTTTTTCCCGGATGGTATCCTGGATGAAAGTCAGGCTGGAGATGACCGCTTCTTTCAATTCAGCAAGAGATTTACTGAAATCGACATTCTCTTTTAGTCCCTGAAATTGCACTTCAAGCATGTCATTGAATTCATTGTTGTCCCGGAGAATATCCTTTGCATAGGGCAATGATTCCAGAATGTGGCTTTCGACTTCAATCAGTCGTTTACCGATCTCCCGGATGAATGCCGCCGCCTCTTCCCGCTCTCCGCTCACCTGGGCGATGTAATCTTGAATCAACGATACGATGGACTGCCTGACAGCCAGAAATTCATCGATTCCGCCGATGGCGTTAATCCGTTTTTCAATCTGGGAAAGCCTTTTGAAAGCTGTCTGGCCCAGGTTCAGTTTCAATTCATTGATGATGTCGCCATAGGCTTCCCGAACCGACTGTAATGCCGGGAGTCCACCGGCTTCAGAGGGTTCATCGCCGGAATCACGTTTCAACCATCTGGAAAAGATAGACGGCCTCGTTTCTTCAATCTCAACGTCTTCCTTAAACGCAATGTCTCGAATCTGTTGGAAGATCTCTTCAAGTCGATGGACATCGATTTCCGACTTTATTGCTGATTTAAAAGCTTCAAGGGGTTCATGAATCGAACGATTTTCTTCTGTGCGGAGTAACTCACAATTGAAAAGACAAACCCGCCGAAAGAAGTCGGTTATTCGTGTTTCCGACTCTTCCGCCTCGTCAAGCTGCCTGAGCAGCTTTTCTTTTTGCACCTGGTAGGTCTCGATTTGAGAACGCAGCCGATCGATCTCCACTTCATCGCCGGAAAACTCGATTTCGTTTGCGGTTTCCGCCTGGGATTGAACATTCAATAAAGACCGGATCTCTTCCCGAGCGGAAAGTCTTTTATGGAGGGTTTCAGCATTCAGTTTCGAGCCGGAAGCTGCTATGGCCTTTAACTCTTGAACTGTAATATCTGAAAATATTTTCAATGGATTATCGTTTTTTTCTTTTGCCATGGCCCGATAATACCGGCCGGGCGTCTGTGCTGTCAAGTTGATTTGGATTTTCCGTATTTTGCTTGACCTATGGGTCCCTATATTCTATGAAAAGAAACATCCAATCATCTTCGGTGGCTGTGAATTATTCAAGGAGCTTGCAATGCAAGAATCCATTGAACCTGTTGAAGTCGTCTGTCCAAAATGTCAACGGACGGAAATCGTCTATTTGCCAAAGGAAAGTATCCCAAAATGTGAGGATTGCAATGTTCCTATGATGCTTAGGGAGCTGCTGCGGGAGGGTAAATCCTACTAAACCCGTGTTTAAAGGATCGGTCCGTGGGCCGATTGCCTTGTAAGTAATTCTAACAAAAGGAGGTAGAAATGAAAAAAGGACTGTTTTTTGGTTTAACCGTATTGTTTCTTTTCGCGACGTCGGTATTTGGCGCAGATATTGATCTGGCTAAGAAATCCACCATTGAAAGTATCTTAAAGCGGGGTGAACTCCGTGTCGGATTCGAATCCGGGTACGTTCCCTTTGAAATGACCAATAAAAAAGGGGAGTTTATCGGATTTGACATGGATTACGGAAGACTATTGGCAAAGTCCATGAAGGTGAAATTCGTACCGGTTAATACCGCTTGGGACGGTATCATTCCCGCATTAATGACCGACAAATTAGATATCATCATGGGAGGAATGACCATCACCCAGGAGAGAAACCTGAAGATCCTTTTTGCCGACCCCTATATCGTCGTTGGGCAGACCATCCTGTTAAATAACAAACATAAAGGTCAGGTCAAATCCTACAAAGACCTCAATAATCCCAAATACATCCTCACCTCGCGGTTGGGTACCACCGGCGAGCAGGCCATTAAAAAGTTAATCCCCAAAGCGACCTATAAATCATTCGAATCAGAAGCCGAAGCAGGACTCGAGGTGATTAACGGCAAGGCGGATGCCCTGGTATACGATCTCCCGTTTTGCGGATTTCTTTACGGCAGCCAGGGTAAGGGAAAAACCGTTTTCCTCAGCAAACCCTTCACTTATGAGCCGCTGGCATGGGCAATCAATAAAGGGGATCCGGATTTCCTGAACTACCTGAACAACTTCCTGAGACAAAGCAAGGGCGATGGATTCTATGAAAAAACCTACAACAAATGGATCATCGGCTCGGCCTGGCAAAAGGAACTCAAGTAGCGTTTAGGTTACCCGGTTGAATACCGGATCGGCGTAAATTTAAGGGCCGGCCAGGGTTATTTCGGACCCGGCCGGCTTTTTCTTTGAGATGCATCCGCATTCTGAAGCGTTCAACCTAACCGTCTAACCAAAGAATAGACCGACCATGGAAAAATCAAACAATATTAAGAAGTTGGCGAAGTCTTCACGTTACAATTTCTGGGTGGGCGTCTTTAGCGCCTTCTGTTTGGTCATCGCCGGTATCTTTTACTATGCCACCCAGAAAATCGAATATGTGTGGCGGTGGAATCGAGTGCCCATCTATTTTGCATATGAGGATGAGATTGAAATCACGTCGGAATTGGATGGGGAAGTTGAATCGATCAAAAAGAAGGATAAAAATGCGATTATAACCGTTAAGGGACTTGACGGTTCCGAATCCCACACGGTTCCAGCCGCAAGTGTGGTTGTGGAAGAAGGGGAGTCGATTTCCCCCGGAGATAAACTGGCTCGATATAAAGAGTGGAAACCCGGACTTCTGGTCATCGGCCTGTGGATAACCTTAAAGGTCAGTGTTATGGCGACGATTTTCGGCGTCCTGATCGGAGTTGTCGGCGGGCTGATGCGGATCTCCTCTAATCCGGCCTTGAAATGGACCAGCATTGCATACGTCGAAATGATCAGAGGGTCTCCCCTCATGGTCCAGATTCTGATCTGGTATTTTGTCCTGGGAACGGTCATCAACGATCTGCTGGCTGCCTACGGGCTGGGCAGGATTCCGGCATTCTGGTACGGGGTGGCGTCACTGGCCTGCTTTGCCGGGGCATATGTCACGGAAATCGTAAGGGCGGGGATTCAGTCCATCCATCGCGGCCAAACCGAAGCCGCCCGTTCCGTCGGCATGACGTATGCCCAATCCATGCTGCATATCATCCTACCTCAGGCATTGCGGCGGATCCTGCCGCCCCTTGCCGGTCAGTTTATCAGCCTGATAAAAGACTCATCCCTTTTGGGAATGATCGCGATTCGTGAATTGACCAAGGCAGCCCGAGAGGCCGTAACCTCCAGCTTGCAGCCGTTCGAATTGTACATGCTCTGTGCCGTGTTGTATCTGGTGTTAACCTTTACGCTTTCCATGGCCGTACAATACCTGGAGAGGAGGTCGCAACCGGTATGATTGATGTTAAAAATATATCCAAAACATTCTGGGCGCCCCATGAAGTGCGCGCTTTGGTCAACGTATCCAGTAAAATCGCTGCCGGTGAAGTGGTGGTGGTATGCGGGCCTTCCGGATCCGGCAAAAGCACCTATTTGCGATGTTTGAATCGCTTGGAGACCGCCGATACGGGCCATATCTATATTGACGGTATCGACGTTCTCGATCCAAAAACCAATATCAACAAGGTCCGTGCCGAGGTGGGCATGGTGTTCCAATCATTCAATCTGTTTCCCCATAAGACGGTTTTTGAGAATATCGCCCTGGCTCAAAAGGTGGTTAGAAAGCGTTCAAAACAAGTGGCCAAAGACAAAACCGATGCGCTTCTCAAAAAAGTGGGCATTTACGACAAATCAGGAGGGTATCCGGATCAATTATCCGGCGGCCAGCAGCAGAGAGTTGCAATTGCCCGCGCCCTGGCAATGGATCCGAAGGTGATGCTGTTTGACGAGCCCACCTCCGCACTCGATCCGGAGATGATCGGTGAAGTGCTCGATGTGATGAAAACCCTGGCCAAAGAAGGGATGACCATGGTGGTGGTGACCCATGAAATGGGATTTGCAAGAGAGGTTGCCGACCGGGTCATCTTCATGGATGAAGGGGCGATTGTTGAAGTTGGAACCCCGGAACACTTTTTTACCAATCCAACCCACGAAAGGACCAAACTGTTTTTGAGTCAGATTCTTTAGCGAAACCGCTGAAAGCCAGAATCTCTGAACGCAGAATCCGGACCCGTAACCCTGCTTGCGGGGTCGCAGCCACGGAGTGGCGAAGCCCCGAACCCACATACCACATTTAGTGTACAATTAACTTAAAACATACCTCTCCTTGTGTTTTTTTCTTTACATCTGAATCCCGGCTTGCTATAGGAGATGCAGCAGTATT